>CAIWTL010000314.1 GCA_903915555.1 uncultured Micrococcales bacterium
CGAGGACCGCGAGCTCCTGGAGTCCTTCGATCTCGAGTTCGGAGAGGACGAGGGCGAGTCGGGGGATCTCGAACCGCGGTCACCCGTCGTCACGGTCATGGGTCACGTCGACCACGGCAAGACGAAGCTGCTCGACGCGGTCCGCTCGGCCGATGTCGTGGCGGGCGAGGCCGGCGGCATCACCCAGCACATCGGCGCGTACCAGGTCCACACCGAGATCGGCGGGGACGATCGAGCGATCACGTTCATCGACACCCCGGGCCACGAGGCCTTCACGGCCATGCGTGCTCGCGGTGCCAAGGTCACCGACATCGCCATCCTGGTGGTGGCCGCCGATGACGGCGTGAAGCCGCAGACCGTCGAGGCCCTCAACCACGCTCAGTCGGCCGATGTCCCGATCGTGGTTGCCGTGAACAAGGTGGACAAGGAGGGTGCGGACCCCATGAAGGTGCGCACCCAGCTGACGGAGTACGGCCTGGTCGCGGAGGAGTTCGGCGGTGACGTGATGTTCGTCGATGTGTCCGCCAAGGCTCGTACCGGGATCCAGGAGTTGCTGGAGGCCGTGGTCCTGACCGCGGACGCGGCGCTGGATCTCCAGGCCAACCCGGACCAGGACGCGCAGGGCGTGGCCATCGAGGCACACCTCGACAAGGGGCGTGGTGCGGTGGCGACCGTCCTCGTTCAGCGCGGCACCCTGCGCCCCGGTGAGTCGATCGTGGCCGGAGATGCGCACGGCCGCGTCCGCGCGATGCTGGACGAGAACGGTGAGGTGGTCGAGGAGGCGGGGCCGTCCCGTCCGGTCCAGGTGCTCGGCCTCACGTCCGTGCCCGGTGCCGGCGACACCTTCCTGGTGGTGCCGGAGGACCGGGTTGCACGGCAGATCGCCGCGACCCGGCAGGCTCGTGAGCGCAATGCCCAGCTGGCCCGCTCGCGTCCGCGCCGGACCCTGGAGGAGTTCCTGTCGCAGGTCGAGAAGGGCGAGGTGCAGGAACTCAAGCTGATCCTGAAGGGCGACGTCTCCGGTTCTGTCGAGGCGCTCGAGGATGCGTTGATGAAGATCGAGGTGGCCGACGACGTGTCACTGCGGATCATCCACCGCGGCGTCGGGGCCATCACGCAGAACGACGTCAATCTCGCAACGGTCGACGACGCGATCATCATCGCCTTCAACGTCGGTTACGCCGAGCGGGTGCGTGACATCGCCGAACGCGAAGGCGTGGATGTCCGGTTCTACTCGGTCATCTACTCCGCCATCGATGAGGTGGAGTCGGCCCTCAAGGGACTCCTCAAGCCCGAGTACGAGACGGTGCAGACCGGCTCGGCCGAGGTTCGCGAGGTCTTCCGGTCGAGCAAGTTCGGCAACATCGCCGGCTGCATCGTCCGCGAGGGCGAGATCCGTCGCAACGCCAAGGCGAAGCTGCTGCGGGATGGCGCCGTCGTCTCGGACAGCCTGTCGGTCGCGTCGCTGCGGCGATTCAAGGACGATGCCACGGAGGTCCGTGAGGGCTTCGAGTGCGGCATCGGACTCGGCGCGTTCAACGACATCAAGGTCGGCGACATCATCGAGACGTTCGAGGAGCGCGAGAAGGAGCGGGCCTGAC
>CAIWTL010000315.1 GCA_903915555.1 uncultured Micrococcales bacterium
CGCCGCGGTGGCGGCGACGGCGTGCTCGATGCCGGAGACCGGGACTGCCAGAGCGTGCTGCCAGTGGGCGGGGAACCGATCGGCGACGTAGCCCTCCGTCAGGCCGATCGCGACGCCGGCCACACGCCGCGCCTCCTCATCGTCGGTCCAGTTGCGGTCCAGCAGATCCATCGCCCATGTCACCGCGGCGTCGGCGTCCTCCGGCACATGGCCCGAAGGGATGCCGACGGCGGCGCGGTAGGTCCCGACGTCGGGCCACATGGCGGCGAACATCCCGTCCGCCCGGTCGCGCACATGGTGCCGCCCCCCGAAACCCGTCATCAGCGTGTACCAGGTGGCCGATGCCAGCAGACCGACGACCAGCGTCACTCCCAGCAGATCGGGGTCCGTCGCCCGTACAGGGGCCCGGTCGTCGTGCGCGGTGATGCGGCTGTGGATGTCCCATAGCCTCCGGGCCGCGAACTCGGCCCGATCCGGGTCGCCGAAGTGGAGGTCGTGCAGCAGTTCCCGGGTGCGACGGACCCGGTCCACGGGAGCCTTCGAGAGGTTCGATCGGTTCACCAGCAGCTCGGCGACCTCGACGTGGTGGGCCGTCAGCAGGGCCTGGACGTCTCCGCTGACGAACATGAGCGGATGGCCTCCGACCGTGGCCAGCGCGGAACCTACGGGGTAGACGGTCGAACCGGGTCCGAGCAGCGAACGTAGTTCGGTGAGGGTGGGGAGGTCCTCGGAAGGGGGAGGCGCCGACATCGTCCGAGGATATGTTCTACCGCCTCCGCAGCGGGTGTTGGGCATCCCGGTACCGCCCGCGACAGAATCGACCCCGTGACCAGAGCCCAGGCCGATGTCAACCTCGACGCGATCGCCCACAACGCGATGCGCCTGAGATCCGCGGCGCCCGATTCACGACTCATGGCGGTGGTGAAGGCGGACGGGTACGGCCACGGCATGGTGCCGGTCGCGCGAGCGGCCCGAGCGGGGGGAGCGGACTACCTGGGCGTCGCCCTGCCCGAGGAGGCGGTCGAGGTGCGGGAGTCGGGGGACAACGGCCCGCTGCTGTGCTGGTTGTACCCGCCGTCGGCGGACCTCTCGGGCCTGGTCGAACGTCGGGTGGAGCTGTCGGTCAACGGGCCCGAGGCCCTCCACCAGGTGATCGCCGCGGCGCGGACGGCCGACCGGCCCGCGCGGATCCACCTGAAGATCGACACCGGGCTCGGGCGCAGCGGGTCACCCATGGACACATGGGCCGAGCTCGTGGCGTCGGCGTTGGGCACCCAGGCCGCCGGTGCGGTCGAGATCGTCGGGATCTGGAGCCACCTCGCCAGCAGCGACGAACCGGAGTCTCCGGTCACCGACCGCCAGGTGGGCGTCTTCGAGGAGGCGCTGGCGGTGGCGGAGTCGCAGGGTCTCGTCCCGGAACTGCGGCATCTCGCCAACAGCGGTGGAACCCTGCGGCACCCGCAGACCCACTTCGACATGGTCCGGTGCGGCATCTCGGTCTACGGACTCACGCCGGGTCCGGCGATCGGTACCTCCGCCGGGCTGGGGCTGATCCCCGCCATGACGCTGACGAGCGAGGTGGCGCTGGTGAAGCGGGTCCCCGCTGCGCACGGGGTCTCCTACGGCCACCGCTACCGCACCCGCCGGTCCACCCAACTGGCGCTGATCCCCGTCGGGTATGCCGACGGGCTGCCCCGCAGCGGTTCGAACCGGTTGCCGATGATGATCAACGGTGAGCGATTCACCGTGGCGGGGACGGTCGCCATGGACCAGGTGGTCGTCGACATCGGTGATGCGCCGGTCCGTGCCGGTGACAAGGTCCACCTGTTCGGGCCGGGCAGTCACGGCGAACCGACCGCCGACGACTGGGCCGCGGCCTGCGCGACGATCAACTACGAGATCGTGACGCGGCTCGGACCGCGGACCCCGCGACGACACCTCGGGGGTGCCTGATGCATCCGATCGTGACGGGAGTCGCGCTCGGTATCGCGGCTGCAGCCGGCGCTGCTGCGGGAACGTACGCCGAACGCACCCTCATGTCGCATTACTTCGACGACACCGAGTCCGACCAGGATTTCGGGGTCCTGCGCGGAGCGCCGCACCGCGTCACCGCTGCCGACGGGACGGTCCTGTACGCAGAGGTCGACGAGCCCGACGACCCCACCCGGGGTGACGTCACCATCGTGTTCTCCCACGGCTATTCGCTGAATCTCGACACCTGGCACTACCAGCGGCAGGCGCTGCGGGGCCATGCGCGCCTGGTGTTCTGGGACCAGCGCTCGCACGGCCGCAGTGGGCCCGGTCCCCGTGGGTCCCACACCATCGACCATCTGGGCCCCGACCTCTTCCGGATCATCGAGGAACTCGCGCCGACCGGCGTCCTCATGCTCGTCGGTCATTCGATGGGTGGCATGACCGTGATGAGTCTGGCGGCGGAGCACCCGGACTTGTTCGGGCAGCGGGTGCGGGGCGTCGCCCTCATCGCCACCAGTGCGGGGCACCTGTCGGATGTGACCCTTCGGTTGCCCCCCGCCGCCGCCCGGCTGTTCCAGCAGAACACGGAGCGGGTCGCGGCGCTGTTGGAGGCCTCGTCGGCGGGTATCGATCGGAACCGCACCCGGACGACCGACCTCAACC
>CAIWTL010000316.1 GCA_903915555.1 uncultured Micrococcales bacterium
CGGGGCGGTCTCGTCCGGGGTCATGGTCTGCGGAGCGGACTTCTTCTTCTTGCGGCGGCCGAATCGGCTCTTCTTGGTCGTGGTCTCCGACGAGTAGCCGTAGCCGTAGCCGTAGCCGTAGCCATATCCGTAACCGCCGTAACCGTAGCCCTTGCGCTTCTTGCTGGGCGCGTAGTTGAGGGCCGTTCCCAGCAGACGCGCGTCCACCTGTCCCAGCGCGTCGATGGCCTTCTCGAGCTGCTCGACCGTGGTCTTGCCGTGGCGGACGATGAGGATGGCCCCGTCGGACGCGGCAGCGGTGATGGCGCCGTCGGCGACCGCCAACAGCGGCGCGGTGTCGACGATCACCACGTCGAAGTCGTTCCGCAGCGACGCCAGGACCGCACGCATCTGCCCGGAGGCCAGGAGCTCCGACGGGTTGGGCGGGATCGCCCCGCTGGGCAGGACCGTCAGAAGCCCGCGGTGCCACTGCAGCAGTGCGGTCTCGAGGCTCTGCTGGCCCGCGAGGACGTCGGTGAGGCCGACGGAGGAGTCGATCCCGAGGTACTCCGCGACCTTCGGGCGCCGCAGATCCGCCTCGACGAGGCACACCTTGAGGCCCGCCTGGGCCATGGTGATGGCGAGGTTGCAGGCGGTCGTCGACTTCCCCTCGCCCGGGATGGACGAGGCGATCGTGACGACCTTGGGCGGATTGTCGACGTCCGCGTACTGCAGGTTGGTTCGGATCGTCCGGAAGGACTCGGACCGCATGGCCTGCTGATTGAGTGCCGGCAGCGGGTTTGTCTCCGCATCGGGATCGAAACCGATCACTCCCAGCGGCGTGGCACCAGCGAGATCAGCCAACTCCCGCGATCCCTTGACCGTGTTGTCCAGTCGCTCGCGCAGCAGGGCCAGACCCACGCCCAGCGCGAGCCCGAGCAGTCCGGCCAATCCGAGCGTCGTGGTCCGGTTGGGGAAGAACGGCCCCGCGGGAGGGGTGGCGGGCTTCGTCACCGCCACGTTGAGCGGCGGGACCTTGGCGTCCTCGGGCGTCTCGAGAGCCTCGATGGCGTTCGCGAGGTTGGCGGCGGCGGCGTTCGACAGCGCGGCAGCCTGCTCGGGGGATGCGTTGGTGGCCGTGACCTCGAGCAGGACCGTCTGCGGGGGGTTGACAGCTGTGATCGACCCGGCCAGAGCCTGGGGCGTGGTGTCGAGGGCGAGTTCCTGGATGACGGGGTTGAGAACCTCCGGGCTCGAGACCAGCTGCGCGTAGGTGGCCACGCGGGCCTGCGCGAACAGGCCGGCCTGATAGGCCCCACCGGTCTGGGTGGTGGAACCACTGGCCGCAGACACGAACACCTGCGATGTCGCGCGGTACATGGGCGTCTGCATCGCCATCCAGCCCACGGCGAGGAGCAGGGCGACCACCACCGATATGACCGGGATGTACCAGCGGCGCCGAAGCGCGTAGAGGATGTCCTGCAGTTCCACGTGGCCCCCCTCTGGGCGTCAGTCTGCGTAGCGTAACCCACGCCGTCGGGCGGACCGGCGGAAGTAGGATCGATTTGATCGCCCGATCAGGTGACCTGAAGGGCCGAACTCAGACCTTCCGGCGCCGCGCCGCGACCACGAGACCGCTCCCGGCCGCCAGGGCAGCCACCCCGGCGACGACACCCAC
>CAIWTL010000317.1 GCA_903915555.1 uncultured Micrococcales bacterium
GAAGTCCGGCATGAACTCACCGGTCGCTGCATCGAACGCCGCCAACCAATTGACCCCGTCCGCTTCCTTGAAGGGGCGAGGCTCACTCCACGTGGTGCTCCCCTGATACATGTTGTTCTTGAAGTGGCCACCCACGTAGACGACCCCGTTCGATTCCGTGATCGCCTGGGTGTCGCCCCCCGCAGTGGTGATGTTCCCCCGCTTCAACGCGAACGTGGTGCGGTCGTTCATCCACGTGTTGTGTTCCGAGCCCCCGACCCACACGTTGTCGCCGACCTCGAGGATCGCCTGCTGGTAGGTCTTGCTGGCGGAGCGGCTGGGGACGAAGGGGACCTGTCCCGGAACCAGCGCGGCGCCGTTGGCGGCCGACAGGATGCCCGCGTTGCGCAGGGTGGTCCCGTTGACGGTGGTGAAGTACCCGGCGATGTAGACGTTGTCCCCCCGCGAGCTGGCGTCGAGGTCGATGACGGAACCGCCCATGTTGGGGCGCCAGTTCCAGTCCACCTCGTTGCGTCCCACCCACAGCCGCCCGAGACGGTTGACCGTCTGGGTCACGGGAGCGCCGGCGGAGGTGGTCCGGGCGTTGTCGACGGTGTGCGTGAAGTCGCCGCCGAAGTAGAGGAAATCACCCTGCCGATCGAGTGTGCGGACCTCGAGTTGCCGGCTGGTCACCGTCGACCTGTTCTCCACCCGCAGCTTCCAGCCCGGGCTCACCTGACCAGTCACCGGATCCAGCGACACGAGACCGGAGTACGCCGGGTCGCCGTTGACGCTCTTGAAGCTGCCGGCGACACCGACCTGGCCGCCCGGCAACTCGATGATGTCCCACACGTTGTTGTCGAGAACCGGTCGGAACGACGACCGCCACTCACCCGTTGCCACGTCGAAGGCCGCCAGGAACGACTGCTCGACTTTCTCGGCCGGCGCCGGCGTGGCTCCGCGCTGCACGTACCGGAAGTGGCCACCGACGTACATCGTGTCGCCGATCTGGCGCAGCGCCTGCACCTCGGTGTCCAACTCGTTGTTGGGGTCACCGACGACCCCGGTGACGCCCCAGGGGGTGTCGGGTGACGTCTGGGTACCCACCCGGGCAGGGACGGTCCGGGCGGGCAGTCCGTCATCCGGGACCGTGCTGTAGGACAGGTCGGCCTGCGTGAGCCGGGGTCGCACCCAGACCTGGGTGAAGGGGATCGCGTTGCCTTCCGCGGCGTTCTGCCACAGATAGTTGGTGGCCGAGTTCGTACCGCTGACGCCGCTGCCGTAGGAGAAGCCGAACTTGTAGTTGTGACTGACCCAGCCGAACGTGAACACGCGGGTCTTGCCGGTGCCCGCGTTGCAGTCGCGGGTGGTCCTCGTGCCGGGCGTCGTGCGGACGCCGTCGAAGGTGCACGCATCGAGGTCGTGCAGCGCCTCGAACTGCCACGACCAGCGGCCACGGTTCGTGTAGTCGAGGAGGACCTCCTGCCATTTCGTGCCGGTGGCGTCCGCGGCGCGGCGCAGACGCACGCCTTCGTTCAGGCTGTCGACGCGGCGACCGTCGAGGAGCCCATCGATCGTGGCGGAGGACAGGGCGGCTGCCTTGAAGGCGGCGGTCCCGGTCGGGGTGTTGCGCACCTCTCCGGGCGTGCCCTGGCCGGCCGAACGCCACAGCCAGGACTCGCGGCCGCGGCCGACGAGGACCCAGCCACCGCCGTCGGTGGTCATGTCGCAGTAGAACTGCTCGGGCGCACCGAGGCGGGGCGTCTGCAGCCAGTACACGCCATCGGTGGACCCGGGCTTCTGCTGTTTGATGTCCCAGCACGAGGCCGCGGCGGTCTGCGCCGCCGAACCGTCGCGCGGCGGCCCCGCAGCCCCTGCCTGTCCCGCGATACCCGTCAGCAGTCCCGCGACCAGCGCGGTCCCGAGCACGATACGTCCGACCGTCATTCCCCACCCCACATCTGGCCCCCCCGGGCCGCCCCGCGGACTCGCATGACGTACACCACAACGTCGTCCGTCGATTCGTCACCCAGCGTATGCCTTGACCGTTGAGAACCACACCAGACGGGCGGTGAATCAACTCACAGTGATGAGCGGCGGCGCCTGCCGTGGGCGATGACCGCGAGGCCACCGACGAGGAGCAGGACCCCCACCACCGCGGGCCACACGGAGCGCGGGGGCGCGCGGGTCGCCGCTGCCGCCGCCACCGTGGGCTCCGGTGCCGGCGGGAGGGTGGAGAGGAACGCAGCGGGAAGTGGCACCCGCCAGAACGCCTGGCCGGACCCCTCGCTGTTGACCACCAGCGCGTCACCGGCACGACTGACGGTGATCCCCTCACCCTGCGGCTGCTGGGGCAGTGCAACCCGCACGGGGCGCTGCTGCAGGGCATCGTCGATACCCCCGTCACCGAGCGGGTAGAGGTACGCGGTCGCCGCGTCCCGCAGGACCACGAACCGCCCGAACGGGTCGGCAGCCGCCCCGGACACCCCGGTCACGGGAACCTTCCCGCGCAGCTCGGCGCGGGTGGCTGCCCCCCCGAAGGCCGACTCGGGGAGGAACCACACCTCGGCCGGTTCGGCCACGGTCTTGGTCACCAGCCAGCAGTTCCCGGTGTCCGGGTCCACGATCATCGCCTCGACGTTGCGGTTGGCGCCGTCGGGGTAGGAGAAGCGCAGGGACTGGAACGGCTCGGTGCGCCCCTCACCGGGGGACAGGTCGGGCAACTCCCCGCGGGATATCTGGAAGTCGGTGCGCGAACGCCGACCGGCGGCGGTCCGGACGGCCGCAGCATCACCCGTGTCGGCGATGTACAACCCGGCGTCCACCCGGTCCTGCCATGGCCCGACCGCGATGTCCTCGGGATCCTCCCACGTCACGTCCAGTGGCAGCACGCTGCCCGCGGTGGCTCCGTCACTGTCGAGGAGGGTGAGGTCGGTCGGCTTGCCGGCGTCCTGATGCACCCAGAAGGCATCGCGCCGGGGGTCGGCGGCGATGCCGGACAACTCGGCGAGATCGGGGTCGCGGGGTGTCAGGAGGTCGTCGGCCGCGTGGGCGGGTGCCCCCGCCAGCAGGAGCAGGACCGAGAGTGCGACGGTGACCCGCCTCACGTCGTCACCTCGGCGCGCGCGGGTGCGGGAGTCGTGGACAGCGCCGGCCACGCGCGGGTGCGCACGTCGCGTACCGACACGACGCCGGCCAGCAGCAGGACCGCCACCTGCGGCCCGTCGAGACCGTAGAACCAGATCAGGACACACCCCACGATCGTGGTGATGTGCCCCGCGTCCGCGGGCGCCCGGGCGTTGCGCCCCTGCCACGCGGTGGCGACGAAGTAGGCGAGGTAGAACGCCAGGGCGAGGAATCCGTGGGAGACCATGATGTTCCACACGTGCCCCTGGGTGCCGACCGAGATCTCCTGCCTCAGCGACGGGCGGGGCGCTCCGTAGCCGAGCAGCGGTGACTCCGCGGTCCGGGCGACGGCCTCTTCGTAGAGCGAGGAACGGGTGTCGTTGGTGCCCGAACTCTCGAGCCGATCGGTGACGGAACCGACCACCCCCGTCACGGACGCGACCGCCGCGGCCGCGACGATGACCACGGCCACCGCTGCGACGACACGCAGGCGACCGGCGATGAGCGCGCGAAGAGCGATGTAGAGCAGCGCCACCCCCACGCCGATGAACAGTCCCCGGTTCAGCGTCGCCGCGGCGGGGACGAGTCCCAGCAGCGACACCACCACGAGCGCGGTACGGCGCCAGCCGTGCAGCATCGTGATGTACCGCACGACGATCGGCGCCATCAGGGCGATGTTGCAGCCCCATCCGTTGGCAGCCTGCAGCGGGGCCGCCGGACGCACGACGGGGTCCTCGCCGAAGGGGTACTCGATCTGGGCGAAGGGTGGCCGGACGAGCGCGTTGACGAGTTCGTTGCTCATGAGGGACCCGGGAACGACTCGCGAGAACGGCGTCTGGAGCACCACCTCGGGCATCAGCAGACCCAGCCAGCCGCCGACGATGACGAAGATCCACAGCCACGCGATGCTGCGGTAGACCACATCGA
>CAIWTL010000318.1 GCA_903915555.1 uncultured Micrococcales bacterium
CCAAGTCGAGGCTGCGACTTCGGGCGGCCCGACGCCGCCATCAGGTACGAAGGGTCATCTACTGTGGACCCGGTTCACCAACGAGTCCGCGCGGATCCTATGGCCGAGCGAGCCGGTTCAGGCTGCGGTGGCGCCCGACGACTCTGTCCATCGGGCCAGGACGGCCTCGGTCGCGGGAGTGAGACGGTCGTCGTCGAACTCCTTGCAGCTGAATCCGGCGGCGAGGTTCAACTCGATCAGCAGCGGCCCGTCGGGAGTGACGGCGATGTCCCAGCCGACGGTGGGGGCATTCGGCGTGAGTTCACGGTGCGCCGACTCGCACACCTCCCGGATCCGCTGCCAGTCGGGCAGGAATTCTCCGGTGAAGTCGTACTCCGACTGCGGATGACGCGTGAGCAACGGCGCCCCGGCAGGCCCTGGCGCCTCCGCGTGTCCGATGCGTCCCGTTTCGGGGTCGACCGCCGCGATAATGCGGCGCCCCGGTCGATTGTCGACGAGCTCCCCAGCCATCCCCATCCGCCACGAAGTCATCGCGACAGCCGGCTCACCGGTGGGTGGCCGGACCGTGACGACCCGCAGCGTCGACAGGGGTGCCCCGGCGGGCAACAGGCGCTGCAGGTCGGGGTGGTTGATCAGCCGATCCTGGATCTGCCACGCCACATCCGTGGGCAGGGCAGCGATCTGCTCGCTGGTCAACACCCGAACCCCGCGCCCCTGATCCTCGCGCGGATCCTTGATGACGAGCGTGGCATCGGCTGGGACCTCGTCGCGTGTGTACGTCCGGGGTGTGGGGAGGCCGATCCGCTTGCAGGCGGCCACGAATACGTTCTTGTCGTCGAGTCGGTGATAGGCCGGTGCGTACCGTGCCCACTCGTCGGCGTAGAAGACCGCCAGCGACAGGTCCGGTCGGATCGAGGTGAGTTCCGTATCGGTCAGTTCCCGGTCGGGGAACCGGAGCCGGGCGTCAGGGCGACGCATGCCGGCGTGCCACTGCTGCCAGGGGTCATTCCTGCCTGCCGCCGCGACGGCAGCCAGGATCGGCCATAGCGCCACGGTGGTCGCATACGCCGGGCGGGTGCGCAGGACCGACTGCAGTGGCATCGCCTCGAGGTGGCCGAGGTAGTAGTCGGCGAAGGTGTGTCCCTCGTGACGGCACTCCTGGTTCCACAGTCGCAGTGGGGCGATGAAGGACCACGTGAGGAACTCCTCCGAGGTCGTGGGTCGACGGCCGGTCACGGCCAGGTCGATCGTGCGCCGGTAGTAGTCCGACAGTTCGCGGAGGGTTCGGCCGGCACGGGTGGCCCAGAGCGAGCGAGTCGCGGTCATGCTGCCACCGCCTTAGGCGCTCTCATGGTCACGTGACTCTCGTTCATGACGACTAGATACCCGGACAGCGTCCGAGTAAACCAACAGTCCGCGATGGGGGTCGCCCTTCAGGCTCATCCGACTTTCCCATGGCGCAGATTCACGCTCAATCGAGGTCAGGGGGAGGGAGGTGGCCAGGGGCGGGGTCGAACCGCCGACCTTCCGATTTTCAGTCGGACGCTCGTACCAACTGAGCTACCTGGCCG
>CAIWTL010000319.1 GCA_903915555.1 uncultured Micrococcales bacterium
CGCTGCTCTTCGGGCACTCCTCGAGGAGCGCAACGGTGGCGTCAGTCCCGCTTCTCCCGCAGCGCCTGCACCAGATCGGGGCTGAGGCCCAGGTCGTCGGCGTACCGCACGGCAAGGTCGAGGGCCATCACCGATCGCTTGTGGGACTCGATGTCCACCACGTGGTCGGCCGCCTGCTCGTAGAAGGGGAGGCGGCGGCGCATGATGTCGGCGGCGTCCCGGGTGGCGTCCAGTCGTGGTCGTTGCGGGTCGGCTGCGGTCTTGGCGGCCAATCGGTCGATGTCGCCCCGAAGCCACACGACGGGCCCGCGGTCCCGCAGCGCCCGCACCTTGCGCTCGCTGAAGACCTCGTCACCGGTGGCGGGATCGAGATCCACCACGATCCCGCCACCGCAGTCAACGATGACACCGTCCATCGCTGCGATGCGCTCGATGACCGCCAGTTCGCGGGTACGGAACGATGACCAACCGTGCGCGGCGACGTAGGCGGGGATCGTCATGCCGGTCTCGTATTCGACGAGGACGTCGGTGGACAGGACCGGCCGTTTCGTGAGGAATCCGAGGCGACGGGAGACATTGGACTTGCCGGCACCGCGCATACCGATGATCGCGACGTTCACCCGACGCACCCTAGTCCCGATCCACGGGTCCCCGGGGCAGCGAGTGGGGTCGGGCAGGTGGGAATCGCCATCCGCGGCGGGTGTCCGCGCACCCGGAGGTACCGTGGGCGGGTGAGAGTACGGGCCCTCCTGGCAGCACTGGCTGTGGCCGCCGCCACCCTCGTCGCGATCGGTGCCGGCGGGTCCGCCGTGGCGGAGGACGTTCCCGACCGGCTCCCCCCCGACGTCATCGTGATCATGAGTGACGACCAGCGGGTCGGGACCGAGCGTGCCATGACGAACGTCTCGGCGTTCTTCTCGGCGGGGGGCGTGCGCTACGAGAACACCCAGGTGCCCACCAACCTGTGCTGTCCCGCGCGTGCTGCCTTCCTGACCGGCAAGTACGCACACACCACGGGAGTGTGGGAGAACTCCGGACCCTTCGGGGGGTACCGCGCCTTCGCGCCGCATGAGCCGGACACCCTTCCCCGCGCCCTGTCGCAGGCGGGGTACCGGACCGGTCTGTACGGCAAGTACATGAACCACTTCAACGCGGTGACAGACTCCACCTACATCCCTCCGGGCTGGGACGAGTTCCACATCCCCGACGACGACTGGCACGACGGCGGCTACTTCACACCGGTCCGTGGCCTGCCCGCCGGATACTCACCCGACACGATGGGGCAGGGGGCGGCGGACTTCGTACGCACGACACCGTCGGACCAGCCGATGTTCCTGATGTACTCGCCGTTCGCGCCACACCATCCCTACTCCGCGGGCCCCTACCAGGGCACGCTGTCGCAGCAGGAACTGCTGGCGCACCAGCGGTACGGGAAGTTCCGGAACCCGGCGTTCAACGAGAAGGACGTGTCGGACAAGGCGTCGTGGATCCAGCGCGCCCGTCGCCTCGGCCCCACCGCCCTGACGAACGTGGTCAGGGGCCAGGCGGAGTCACTGAAGGCGGTGGACGCCAACTTCCAGCGGATCATGGACGCCCAATCCGCCTACCGGGACCCCGCCAACACCCTGGTCGTCTACCTGTCGGACAACGGCTACTCGTGGGGAGAGCACCGACTCCTGCTCAAGCGGCATCCGTACACCCTCGCCAACGAGATCCCCCTGTGGGTCAAGTACCCGGCGGCCACCCCCGCGGTCGGGCCGGTCGACGACCGCCTGGCCAGCCAGCTCGACGTCACCGAGACGATCAGTCAGGTGACCGGTGTGCCCTTCGCCACCGAGGGGGTGTCCCTGATCGACGGGCCCCGGCGGTCCAAGATGCTGCTCGAGGCGGCCCCCAGCCGGGCCGGTCTGCAGCGCTCGCCGGCGTTCTGCGGATTCCGCACGAACCGCTACCTGTTCGTCTACTACGCCACGCAGGAAGCCGAGTTGTACGACCTCGACCGCGACCCCTACGAACTGCGCAACATCCTGTCGTCGCGACCCGGTTTGGCTCTTCGGCTGTCGCTGGCGGCCGAGACCGCCGGGTGTGATCTCGACGAACTCCGTCGGATGCCGACGCTGCCCAAGGACATCTCCGGTGACTGACCGGGGCGCGGTCGGCATCGGTGCGGTGGCCTGTGGGCTCGTCCTGGCCGTTGCGGGAGCCGTGCCGGCCGCCGCGTCCCCTGGTGGGCTCCCCGAACCGCTGCGCTGCCGTGCCTTCGAGCCCGGCCCCGTGCGGCTTCCCCCCGGGGCGCTCGATCGGGTCCAGCGGCGACTGGCTCACGCCCCGGACACTCTTGGGCTCGTGGTGACGGACACCGCCACGAACGTCCGGTGTGTCCATCGCCCGACGTTCACCGCGGCGTCGGCCTCGACGGTCAAGCCCATCGTCGTGGCGGCACTCGCCGCCCAGCAGGAAGCGGCAGGGGAGTGGCTGACCGAGGACCAGCAGGAACTCGCCCGACGCGCGATCGTGCTGTCGGCCAACCGGGCCACCACCGAGCTGTGGCAGCAGATCGGTGGGCGGCGGGGACTCGCCGGCTACGCGCAGGTCCTCGACCTCGACCTGGTCGCCCACCGCGAGTGGGGCGGGACC
>CAIWTL010000320.1 GCA_903915555.1 uncultured Micrococcales bacterium
CAGACCTCACCCTCGAGTTTGCGGGTGTCCGGTTTGGGCTGAGCGCCCGCCCCGACGCCGGCGGTGGTGCGTCGGCGCCGGGTCGGCTCCCGCCGGGTGCCCTGCAGCGACTGGACCCCGAGCCGCTCGGGGCTGACGCCCGTGAAGGAGCCGCCCTTCTGCATCCACTTGGTGTTGGCCATCAGGTGGGTGATGGGACGGGTGAACCAGAAGGCGATGATCACGTCCACGGCGGTGGTGAGACCCAGGGAGAACGCGAAGCCGCGGACGTTGCCGACGCTGAGGAAGTACAGCACCACGGCAGCGAGTACCGACACGAAGTCGGCGGCCAGGAGGGTGCGCCGGGCTCGGATCCAGCCATCGTCGGCGGAACGACGCAGGGACTTGCCGTCCCGGATCTCGTCACGGAGCCGTTCGAAGTAGACCACGAAGGAGTCAGCGGTGATACCGATCGAGACGATGGCCCCCGCGATGCCGGCCAGGGTGAGGGTGAAGCCGATGGTGTTCCCGAGAACGACGAACATGCAGTAGGTGACCCATGCGGCGATGACCAGGCTGAGGACGGCCACCACACCGAGCACGCGGTAGTACAGGATCAGATACAGCCCGACCAGCGCGAGACCGATGGCTCCGGCGAGGATTCCGGCCTGCAGTTGGTCGCTGCCCAGGGTGGGTGACACCGACTCGACCGACTGCTGTTCGAGCGTGACCGGGAGGGCGCCGAACTTCAGGACGTTGGCGAGGTCGTTGGCCTCTTCGGCGGAGAAGTTGCCCTCGATCTGTGCCGTGCCGCCGAGGATGGGCTCCTGGAACGACGGCGCCGACACCACCACGCCGTCGAGGACGATCGCGAATTGGTTGTTCGGGGGCGACAGCGCCGACAACTTCTTGGAGATCTCGGCGAGCTTGGCCGAGCCCTCCCCGTTGAAGTCGAGAGTCACGACCCAACCGCCCGCACCCTGCTGGGGCAACTGGGCGGCGGCGGCCTCGATCTCGGTTCCCTTGATGAAGGCGGGCTCGAGGCTGAACTTCGCGGTGCCGTCCTGGGCACACGTGCCCAGCCACTTCACAGGATCGTCGGCCGCGCCACCTCCCTGGTTCTCGGGCAGCGTGCAGTCGAGGGCAGCCAGTTCGGACTGGAACTTCGCGTCGTCGGTGTCGGCCTGGACGATCTGCTGACCGGTGGGCGCCTCGGCGTTGGCATTGGCGGTGTCGGAGGGAGGTCCGCTCTGGTCCCCGGCGTTCGACTTGGCCGCATTCTTGGCCTTCTTGCCACCGGCCGCTTCCTTGCCGCCGGTCTTGGTGTCCGCACTCTCACCGGACTGCTGGTCCGCGCCCACAGGGGCCGGGTTGAGGATGTTGTTGACGGGACGGAAGTCCAGCAGGGCGGTGCGGCCCACGAGCTCCACGATGCGGTCCTGTGTCACCCCCGGCACCGAGACGACGATGACGGCGTCGTTGCCGGAGCCCTGGATCGAGACGTCGGCCTCGGCGACGCCGATGCCGTTGACCCGCTGGCGGATGATCTCCACCGACTGCTGCAACTGCTCTTCGGTGATGGTGGCGCCCTCGGTGATGGGCTGCGGGTCCAGGATGACCTGCGTACCGCCGCGCAGATCGAGACCCAGTTGCGGGGTATGGGCCTGACCCGGCCAGAAGGTCCAGATGGTGAGCCCGAGCACGAGGGCTGCGAGAAGCCCCAGATAACGCCAGGGGCGATAACCCGTGGGTGCCGCCACTGCACTCCTCCAGTCGTCGGTCGGACGCTCTACCCTACCCGTCGCCCGAGCCCGCGGTGTCGAGGTCCTGGGTCAGGGACAGTTGTGCCGTCGCCGGGACGGGTGGAG
>CAIWTL010000321.1 GCA_903915555.1 uncultured Micrococcales bacterium
ACTGCATCAGCACCCTGATGCTGGACCGCTGGATGCGACCGTTCTCGGACTCCCTTTCCATCATCGACGCACTTGACGACTCGTTCGGAGTCAGCGGGGGAGCAGGAGTCGGGTGGCAGCAACGCCAGCCCGACGACAACGCCTACGACGTGCTCCTCGAGGATGTCCCGGCCACGGGTCGCACGCCTGAGCAGCAGGCGCGTGCCATGGTGCGGGCCGCCGTTGGCTACTTCCGCCGCGAAGCCAAACCGCAGTGGTGGGAGCACTACGCCCGATTGGACGCCGCCCCTGAGGATTGGGAGCAGGACCGCGATGTCCTGATCGTGGAGTCCGGTACCGCGGGTGCGTGGGTGGCGAAGCGGGAGAACCTCCACCGTTCCCTGCAGTTGACGTTGCGCGAGACCGATTGGCGCGACTACGCGCCGGACGAGGACATCTACCTGGTCTACGACCAGCCGACGGAGGCCATGTCGGTCGGTTCGATGGAGGGCCGTGGCTGGACCAAGGCGAAGGTCGATCACATGGACGGCGATGTACTCCATGTGAAGGGCGAGCTCGTGTCCAAGATGTACCCAACTCACCAGGAACTTCCCGCGGCGGTCTTCCCCAACCCGATGCCTCTGACGGCCCCGCTAGCCACATCGGCGTGCGAGTTCGCCGACGAGTGGGTCTCCGCGATGCCGAGTATCCCCACGTCCGCCGTCACCGATCTGCTGATGCGGCGCGTTCCGCGCCTGCGTGGTGGCGGTGCGCTTCCCCGCACCGGCAACCACATCGCCGATGTCGAGGCAGCGCTGCGCGACCTCGACTCCTCCTTCATCGCAGTCCAGGGGCCACCCGGTGCCGGCAAGACCCATCTGGCGGCAGACGTCATCCGGTCGCTGGTCGCGTCGGGTTGGCGGATCGGTGTGGTCTCTCAGTCGCACAAGGCCATCGAGAATGTCCTGGACAAAGCCATGGAACTCGGCGTTCCGGCCGCCTCGATCGCGAAGAGACCCAAGAAGAAGAGGCCCAAGAAGGGGGAGGTCGCCAAGCCGTACCACAGCACGGAGCCGGACCAACTCCTCGATCGACTCGCTGACGGAGAGGGTGCCCTGGTGGGCGGCACCGCATGGACGTTCTGCAGTTCCAAGATGAAGGACACCGGTCCCCTGGATCTGCTCGTGGTCGACGAGGCCGGTCAGTACTCCCTCGGGTACACGATCGCGCTGTGGCAGGCGGCCGACAACTTCCTGTTGCTCGGTGACCCACAACAGCTTCCGCAGGTGTCCCAGGGCACCCACCCGGAGCCGGTCGGCGAGGCCGCCCTCAGCTGGCTCGCAGCCGGCGCACCCGTACTGCCCGCCCAGTTCGGGTACTTCCTGGACGAGTCGCGTCGCATGAACACCCGCGTGGCCGAGGTGGTGTCCCGGCTGTCCTACGACCGTCAACTGGGGGCCCACGAGGTCGCTGACCAACGCTCCCTGGCCGGCGTGACACCTGGCGTCCATGGCGTCGCTGTTCCACACGTGCACAACACGGTCCACGCTGAGGAAGAGGTCAGCGCGGCCGTCGAGCTGGTGAAGCAGCACCTGGGTCAGCAGTGGAGCGACGAGAAGGGAACACGTCCGCTCGGGCAGGCGGACGTCATGGTCGTCGCCCCCTACAACGCACAGGTCGACGCCATCCACCGCGCGTTGGCAGCTCAAGGCCTCGGTGACGTTCCCGTGGGCACCGTCGACAAGTTCCAGGGCCAGGAAGCGCCTGTGGTGATCGTGTCGATGACGTCCTCATCGCGCGACGACATCCCACGAGGCATGGGTTTCGTGTTGTCCCGCAACCGCCTCAACGTCGCCATCTCGCGCGCGCAGTGGGCGTCCTACGTGCTGTACTCGCCTGCCCTGGCCGACCACTCACCGACCACTCCGGGGGAACTGATCCTGCTGGGCGCCTTCCTGGGTGTCGTCGCTCCTGACGACCCGTCCAGCGGGGCGGCGTCCGCCTGAGCCGACAAGCCGACCACGGTGTGAGGCCAGGTAGGGAGATGTCCATATCGCGCAAAGACTTGGGACCACCGACGGGCTCACCCCCGACGAGGAGGCATCACAAGGGGCTACCCCAAGAAATAGGAATGTCCCGGGACATCCGATAAGGATGTCCCGGGACAACACAGAGTGTCCGAGGGGGGATTTGAACCCCCACCCTCTTATACGAGGACTAGCACCTCAAGCTAGCGCGTCTGCCTATTCCGCCACCCGGACGTGACAGGGATCAGGATAGCAAGGTCGGAGAGGTGACCTGCGCGCCCCGATCCGTCGCGTGCCGCGCCCTCGGGGGAAGCCCATCGTCACCGACGGGGGTCGGCTCCCGATCGTGAAGAGTCGCGAAGAACGGCCGGGAGGCAGCCACGCGGACGCATTCAGGGCAGGATGGCGACATGGCCGACGATGTGTCCCTGGTGGCGGCGCAGGACGATGCGATCAGGATCCTGCGCCAACTGATCCGCATCGATACGACGAACACGGGGGACGCGGACACGACGGTGGGGGAGGCCTTGGCCGCCGAGTACGTCGAGGCGCTGCTGACCGAGGTCGGATACAGCCCCGAACGTTTCGAGACCACCTCGGGAACCCGCCAAGGGGTCTATCTGCGCATCCCCGGGCGTGATCCGGAGCGTGGAGCCCTGCTGCTTCACGGTCATCTGGATGTGGTGCCCGCGATCGCGGCCGATTGGTCGGTGCCGCCGTTCGAGGCCGTCGAGGCCGACGGGATGGTGTGGGGCCGCGGCGCGATCGACATGAAGGACATGGACGCCATGCTCGTGGCGCTCGTGCGCCACTGGGCGCGGATCGACTGGGTGCCTCCGCGCGAGATCGTCCTCCTGCTGACCCCGGACGAAGAAGCGGGAATGGTCCACGGCGCGAAGTGGATAGTCGCCAATCGGCCGGACATGCTCGCCGGCGTCACCGAAGCGGTGGGGGAGGTGGGGGGCTTCTCCATCACGACACCGGACGAGCGCAGGCTCTATCTCATCCAGACCGGGGAGAAGGGCCTCGCCTGGCTACGCATCAAGGCGGAGGGCGATGTCGGCCACGGCTCCATGCTCAACGACAACAATGCGGTCACCGCCCTGGCTGCCGCGATGGCCCGGGTCGGTGAGCACCGATTCCCCGTCCACATGACTCCGACGATGACGGCGTGCGCCGACGAGTTGGCCGCAGCTCTGGGGATCGACTTCGACCCCCGGGACCCCGAGCCGTTCCTGGCGGCCGTCGGTCCGATGGCGCGCATCCTGGGCGCGACCCTCAGCCACACCGCGAACCCCACGATGCTGGATGCCGGCTACAAGGTGAACGTCATCCCCGAGACGGCGGAGGGCGGGATAGACGGCCGCTTCCTGCCCGGCTACGAGGACGAATTCCTCCACCAGCTCGATGACCTCCTCGGACCCGGTGTCACCAGGGAGTTCATCAACCACGACCCGGCGGTGGAGACGACGTTCGACGGCCCCACCATCTCGGCGATGGCCGCTGCCCTGTCCGAGGCGGACCCCGGCGCACGGGCCATCCCCTACCTGATGAGCGGCGGAACCGACGCCAAGGCATGGAGCACCCTGGGCATCCGCTGCTACGGATTCGTGCCGCTGCGCCTGCCCCCGCACCTGGACTTTCCTGCGATGTTCCACGGCATCGACGAACGGGTTCCCGTCGATGCGGTCCGTTTCGGCGTCGGCGTGCTGCAACGCTTCCTCGCCGCGTCATGACCGCGGTGCTTCACTCGGCGTGATCCGCCCGCTACCGTCGGGACGGTCGCTGTCACGCCGACAGCGCCGTCGCGAGAAGGAGCGAGATGGCCGACAGTACCTATGCACCCGTGACGCGCCCGGGTGGCGTGACGCTCGTCGTGGTCCTGATGTGGATCGGAGGCATCCTCGAGATCATCGGTGGTGTCGTGTACCTGTGGTTGTCGTTCAACCCCCAACAGGTGCCCACGGCGCTGACCGGGGAGGAGGGTGTCGACCTGATCACCGCCAGCGCGGAGTCGGGAGCGAGCCTCAGGATGATCCTGCTGTGGATAGGCATTTTCTCGATCATCTTCGGCGTGATCACGTTGCTGCTGGCGTCCGGACTGAAGAACGGCAGCAACGGGGTGCGGATCTTCGTCACGATCCTGATCGTCCTGCAGCTGCTGTTCAACGCCTACGAGATGGCGTCGATCAAGAGCAATCCGCTGTGGGTGAGCATGCTGACCATCATCGTCTGGCTGATCGCGCTGGGACTGCTGTGGTCCTCCCGCGCGAGCGCCTTCTTCAAGCAGGTGCGCTGATCGGGGCCCCGACGCGGGGGGAACCGGTTGCCCGATTCACCGGGACAGTTGGTTCCACCCGTGTTCGGGGTACCCGACCGCGGGTGCCGAGATATCGTCCAGAGCGGTCCTGATCTCCTCGGGGAGATCCAGCTCCTCCGAATCGAGTGCCCCACGCAGCTGCTGCACGGTCCGTGCTCCCACGATCGGTGCCGTCACCCCGGGCCGGTCCCTCACCCACGCGAGTGCGACCTCCAGCGGGGCCACGTCCAGCCCTTCCGCCGCCGTGTGGACCGCGTCGACGATCCGGCGGGACCTGTCGTCCAGATACTCCGAGACGAAGGACGAGAAGTGCGGTGACGCGGCCCGGGAATCGCTGGGCGTCCCGTAGCGGTACTTCCCCGTCAGCACACCCCTGCCCAGCGGCGACCACGGGGTGATGCCGATGCCCAGATCGTCCGCCGCGGGCACGACCTCCCGCTCGATTCCCCGCTGGACCAGCGAGTACTCCATCTGGGCGGCGGCGATCCGCGACCGCCCCGGAACCGCCAGCTGCCATGTGGCGGCGCGGGCGAGCTGCCAGCCCGCGTAGTTGGAGACCGCCACGTAGCGCACCTTGCCCGCACGGACCGCGTCGTCGGCCGCTGACAACGTCTCGTCGAGGGGAGTGTGCGGGTCCCACGCATGCAGGTACCAGACGTCCACGTAGTCCGTCCCGAGCCGCGACAGGGAGCCGTCCAAGGACGCCAGCAGATGTGCCCGGGAGGCATCGAAGCGGCGCTTGGTGCGGGGGCGGCTCACAGCCTTGGTGGCCACCACGACCTGATCGCGGGTATTGGTCTCGGTGAGCAGCATCCCGATCAGTTCCTCGCTGGCGCCGTCGGCGTAGACGTCAGCGGTGTCGATGAATGTGCCGCCGGCGTCGAGGAAGGTCTTCCACTGGTCGCGGGCCTCATGCTCGTCGGTGTCGCGTCCCCACGTCATGGTCCCGAGGGCGAGACGCGAAACCCACAGCCCGGTTGCTCCGAGAGGTCGCTGCTGCATGCGCCGACGGTAACCCGCGGTTGCCCGACCGTGCGGTCGCCGCGCCGAACTGCGGTGCTGTTCGGGTGATCCCGGAGGGCGGGTACGCTCGCACGGTTGGTCGGAGCCGACGCCGGTCGGCAGGTGAGGAGCGGCGATGCGACTGGGTCTGAACCTGGGCTACTGGGGAATGGGCAACGACGCTGACAACCTCGCCCTCGCGAGAGTCGCCGACGGGCTCGGCTACAGCGTCGTCTGGGTCGCCGAGGCGTACGGCTCCGACGCGCCCACTGTGCTCAGCTGGATCGCCGCCCAGACGTCGCAGATCGACGTGGGGTCGGCCGTGTTCCAGATCCCGGGTCGCACCCCGGCGAACACGGCCATGACGGCTGCGACCCTGGACACCCTGTCCGGTGGCCGGTTCCGCCTGGGCCTGGGGGTGTCGGGCCCGCAGGTGTCCGAGGGCTGGCACGGCGTCCGGTTCGCCAAGCCGCTGGCGAGAACCCGCGAGTACACCGAGATCGTCAAGAAGGCGCTCCGCAGGGAGAAGCTCGCCTTCGACGGCGAGTTCTTCACCCTTCCGCTGCCCGACGGCCCCGGCAAGGCCCTGACCCTGACCGTCCATCCGGTCCGTGACCACATCCCCATGTACCTGGCCGCGATCGGGCCGAAGAATCTGGAACTGGCCGGAGAGCTGTTCGACGGATGGCTCGCGATCTTCTACTCGCCGGAGTTCGCCGGGGAGCTGCTGTCCAGCATCGAGGCCGGCCGGCAGCGGGTCGGCAGGACGCTCGAGGGTTTCGACGTCGTCCCGACGGTCCCGGTGGTCATCGGCGATGACCCCGAGGCCTGTGCGGAGCACCTCCGGGCCTACGCCGCGCTCTACATAGGGGGC
Source organism: uncultured Micrococcales bacterium (assembly GCA_903915555.1). Taxonomy (GTDB): domain Bacteria; phylum Actinomycetota; class Actinomycetes; order S36-B12; genus CAIWTL01. Next base: position 6,203 of record CAIWTL010000321.1, read on the forward strand.
ATGGGCAGTCGGGAGCAGAACTTCTACAACAGGCTCGCAGTCCGCATGGGGTACGACCAGGCGGCAGCCGAGGTCCAGGACCGGTACCTCGCCCGTGACTACGTCGGCGCAGGCGCCGCCGTCCCCTTCGACTTCATCGACAACACATCTCTCGTCGGACCCCGGGAGCGCATCCGCGAGAGACTGCACGCCTACGCGGACTCCGGTGTGACCACCCTGACCATCGCCAGCTACGCGGGCTCCATCGACGAGCGCGTGGCCACCGTGCGGGCGATGGCCGAGATCCTCGACGAGTCGGGACTGTCATGATCTCGTGGTTCGAAGCCGTCGTCCTGGGTCTCGTCCAAGGTCTGACGGAATTCCTGCCGATCTCCTCGAGCGCGCATCTGCTCATCGTGTCGCAGCTGTTCGGCTGGGAGGACCCCGGAGCTGCCTTCACCGCGGTGAGCCAGATCGGCACCGAGATGGCGGTCATCATCTACTTCCGCAAGGACATCTGGCGGATCATCACCACGTGGGTCCGGTCGCTCTACACCCCGACGCTGCGCTCCGACATCGACGCTCGTATGGGGTGGTACGTCATCATCGGCACCATCCCCATCGCAGTGCTGGGTCTGCTCTTCCAGGACCAGATCGAGACGGTCGCCCGCAATCTCTGGCTCGTGTCGTTCACCTTGATCTTCTTCGGGATCATCCTGGGGGTGGCCGACCGGGTCGGGCGCAAGACCCAGGAGCTCGCGGACCTCAACATCCGCGACGGCCTCCTCTACGGCATCGGTCAGGCGTTCGCGCTGATCCCCGGGGTGTCACGTTCCGGCGCCACCATCTCCATGGGTCTGTTCCTCGGCTACACGCGGGAGGCGGCGACCCGGTACGCGTTCCTCCTCGCCATCCCCGCCGTGATGGCATCGGGGCTGTACGAGACCACGAAGATCGGCCAGGGACCGGCTCCGGACTGGGGTCCGACGATCCTGGCGACGGTCATCGCGTTCATCGTCGGCTACCTCGTGATCTCGTGGCTCATCCGCTACATCTCCACCAACTCGTACATGCCGTTCGTGATCTACCGCATCGCCCTCGGCGTCCTCGTCATCATCCTGTGCTCGGCGGGCATCCTCGACCCGACACCGACGACCTGACCTGACCGGTCTGAGGGGCCCGCCGCGGCCCCCAGCTCAGTTCCTGCGGACCTCGACGTTCCGCCCCCGCGCGTCGGAGACCAGCGTTCCGGTGCCGCGGTCTCCCTGGACCGCGATGAAGATGCGCGGTCCCTGGCCCTCGATGCGGTCCACGCTGATCACGCTGACCTGCTCCTGTTCGAAGTCGACCCCGGCGAGGGCCTTGCGCTCCAGTTCGGGGATGACGGACCAATCCACCGCGCCGAGACGGAAGGTGGTGCGGTCGAGGCGGTCGATGTCGTATTGGCTCACCGAGACGGGTTCGGTCTCCCACTGCCCTCCGTAGAAGCGGTAGTCGTCGAGGTTCTCGGGGCGCTTGGGGTCCCGCACCTCCGCGCTGAAGCCGTATTCCGTCATCGAGACACGCCGCACCGTGACGTCCTCACCGATCTCCTGGCGCAACAACACCGGGACCTGCTCGGGATCCTGCAGGGGGTCGAAGACGGGGGTCGGGACGGTCGGGGTCATCCCCGTCCCCGAGCAGGCGCCGAGCACGAGAACTGCCAGCGCGCCCGCGACGCCAGACCACCAGCGGCTCACAGCCAACCGCTCTTCTTGAACTGCCGGTAGAGGATGACGCAGATCGTGCCCATGATCAGCAGCACCATGGGGTACCCGAAGGTCCAATGGAGCTCGGGCATGTCGTCGAAGTTCATGCCATAGATCCCGGCGATCGCGGTCGGCACCGCGATGATGGCCGCCCACGCGGAGATCTTGCGCATGTCCTTGTTCTGCCTCAGGTCCTGTTGCGATGTGGCAGCCATGAGCATGGTCATCAGCAGCTGATCGTGGGACTCGACCATGTCCGCCGCACGGAGCACGTGATCGCCCACGTCCCGGAAGTACGGCTTCAGACCCTCGGGCACCCCGGCGTCCTCTTCAGCGACGAGGAGTCGCGCCTGATGGATCAGCGGGGACAGGGCGCGTTTGACCTCGAGGTTCTCGCGCTTGAGGTTGTAGACCTGACCCGCATTGTCGGAGTCCGACATCTGGAAGACCTTGTCCTCGAGATCCACGAGATCGTCGGACAGGTGCTGGACGATGTCGAGATACCCGTCGGCCACCGTGTCGACGATCGCGTAGAGGACCGACAGCGGTCCGTACTTCGTCAGTTCGACGGAGTCGGCGACCCTGCGGCGGGATGACCCTGGCGCGGCATCACCCGATCGGATCGAGACGATATAGCCGGGCCCCACGAACACCGCCATCTGGCCGGTCTCGACAGCCGACGACTCCTCCTCGTAGCGCAACTCCTTGAGGACCACGAACACCCTGTCCTGGGAAACCTCGATCTTGGGACGCTGTCGTGGGTTCACGGCGTCGTCGGTCTGGAGCTCCGGCAGGTCGAAGACCTCGTGGAGGAGCTCCATCTCGCGGCGCGTCCCGTTGGTGATCTTGATCCAGAGGAAGGTGCTCGGGTCCGAATCGCCGGCGGTCTCGTGGGCCGCGGTCGCGAGCGCGTCCTTGACGACCCAGGGGGGTGTGTCCGGCGAACAGATCGCCGCGTCGACGTCGACATCCTTGCCGGCCTCGAAGCGGAACACGTCGGTGATCACGACTGCATTGTGACGAAGCAATACGCTGTTCGCGTGACAACCGTCCTCTTGCTGCGTCATGGCCGCACCACGGCCAACGCGGACGGTGTGCTGGCCGGTTGGACGCCGGGCGTCGAACTGGACACCACCGGTCGGGAGCAGGCTCAGGCCGTCGCCGACAGGCTGGCCGAGGTGAGGTTCTCGGCGGTCGTCTCCAGTCCCTTGGAGCGTTGCCGTCAGACGGCGGAGATCGTCGCGGGCCGCCGCCGGACCGACATGCCCGTTCACAGTGAGGTGGATCTGGCCGAGGCCCGCTACGGCGACTGGACGGGTCAGACGCTCGACGTCCTCGCCAAGGACCCCCTGTGGGAGGCGGTCCAGCACCACCCCAGCGGCGTGACGTTCCCCGGGGGTGAGTCGATGGCCGTCGTGCAGTCGCGTGCCGTTGCCGCCATCCGTCGGTGGAACCGGCGGCTGGGGGAGGGCTCGACCTATGTCGTCGTCAGCCACGGCGACGTCATCAAGGCGATCGTGGCCGATGCCCTGGGTATGCACCTGGATCTCTTCCAGCGCATCCAGGTCGACCCCTGCTCGGTGTCTGTGGTCCGCTATGCCCCGGCGCGGACGTTCGTGGCGCGCCTCAACGACGTCGGCGGGGACCTGTCGGTGTTCTCGCCGGACCGCCGCAGGCCGCGGCCGTCCTCCGACGGTGTCGTGGGCGGCGAGACCGGCACCTGATCTCGTCGTCCGGGCCGCAGCCGACGGCGGTACGCTTCCCTGCATGCGGCAGGTCTACGTGCACGAAGAGCCGGACCGGTGCGTCATCGGGACGGTCGGTGCCCCCGGCCAGCGGACCTTCTTCCTCCAGGTCCGCAGCGGCTCCCGGGTCAACGCCGTCGTCCTCGAGAAGGAACAGGCGTCCCTGCTGGCCGACCGCCTGCTCGCACTGCTCGCCGACGTGGAGGCGCCTCCCGGACAGTCCCCGCGCGACGACGCGCCCCTCGACACCCCGATCGAGGAGGATTTCCGGGCCAGTTCACTGGGACTGGGGTGGAACAGCCAGACCGACCGCGTCATCATCGAGGCCCACGCGGACACCGAGGCGGAAGTGGACGTCCCCGACCTCGAGGACGACTCCGAGGGCCCCGACACGCTCCGCATCCGAATGAGCGCCGCCGACGCCCGCGCCTTCGCCGCCCGGGCGCAGGCCGTGGTCTCCGCAGGACGACCGCCGTGCCCGTTCTGCGAACTGCCGCTGGACCCGTCCGGCCACATCTGTCCGCGGGCGAACGGCTACCGGCGCTGACCGTGGCCGAGTGGCGCATCCTCGGTCAGCTGACCGACGCCTCCAACGTGACCCTGCTCGTCGAGAGCGGGGGAAGGCGTCACGTCTACAAGCCGGTACGGGGCGAACGTCGACTGTGGGACTTCCCCGACGGCACACTCGCGCGCCGTGAGGTCGCCGCGTACGAGGTGTCCCGGCGGCTCGGCTGGCAGGTCATCCCGCCCACGCGGTGGGTCGACGACGCCCCCATGGGCCCCGGCAGCATCCAGGAATGGGTCGAGCACTCCGGCGACGCCGTGGCGGTGTTCCCCGCCGGGCGGGTGCCCGGGGACTGGCTACCCGTGCTCGAGGCCGTCGACGGCAACGACACCCCCCTCGTCGTCGCACACGCCGACACCCCCGCGCTGCGACGACTGGCGCTCTTCGACCTCGTCGTCAACAACACCGACCGGAAGGGCGGCCATGTGCTGTCCCCGCGGGCCGGTGCGGTAGCGGGGATCGACAACGGCCTGTGTTTCCACGCCGAACCCAAGGTCCGCACGGTGCTGTGGGGCTTCGCCGGTCAACCGGTGGCGGACGACCTGCTGTCGGATCTGCGGATGGCTCGCGACGACCTCCCTGACCTGTTGTCGGGACTCGACGACGACGAGAAGTCGGCCCTCGTGGAGCGCATCGACGAGATCGTGCTCAGCAAGACCTTCCCGCATCCCGCGGGCGGTCCCGTCATCCCGTGGCCACCCATCTGACGCGGGAACTGCGTACTCGGGGCACTAGGTTGTGCCCATGCAATCCTGGCCGCTGCCGACTGTCCCGGAGATCCCCGGCTCGCCGCCACCCCTACGGCTGTGGGACACCGCGACGCGCGAACTGCGACCCACGTCCCCCGGCGAGACGGCCGGGATGTACGTCTGCGGGATCACCCCCTACGACGCCACCCACATGGGACATGCGGCGACCTACGTCGCCTTCGACCTCGTGAACCGGGTGTGGCGGGATGGCGGGCACCGGGTCCATTACGTCCAGAACGTCACGGATGTCGACGACCCACTCCTCGAACGTGCGGTCGAGACCGGACAGGACTGGCGGGCCCTCGCCGACGACGAGACGGAGGCCTTCCGGTCGGACATGACGGCACTGCGGGTGCTGGCGCCCGACGACTACATCGGTGCGGTCGAGTCGATCCCGGCCATCGTCGAGAGCATCAGGGAACTGCGGGACGAAGGCGCGGCGTACGACCTGGCGGGCGACCTCTACTTCCCCGTCGGGTCGGACCCGTCCTTCGGATCGGTGGCCGGCCTGGATCGCACCGAGATGACGGAACTGTCCCGTGAGCGGGGCGGCGATCCCGACCGTCCGGGGAAGCGGGATCCGCTGGACCCCCTGCTGTGGCAGGCCGCGCGTCCGGGGGAGCCGTCCTGGCACACCGAACTGGGTGACGGTCGGCCGGGGTGGCACATCGAGTGCACCGCCATCGCCGAGGAGTACCTCGGGCTTCCGTTCGACGTGCAGGGGGGAGGTTCGGATCTCGCCTTCCCGCATCACGAGATGTGCGCGTCGATCGGCCGGGTCAATGCGGGTGACCCCCTGTTCGCGCGTCACTACGTCCACGCGGGCATGGTCGGGTACGAGGGGCACAAGATGAGCAAGTCGCGGGGGAACCTCGTCCTCGTCCGGGACCTGCGGGCCGAGGGGGTGGATCCGATGGCGATCCGGCTGGCCCTACTCGCGCACCACTACCGGGAGGACTGGGAGTGGACGGCCGAGGACCTCGAACGTGCCACGGAGCGGTTGGCCGTGTGGCGAGCGGCGGCCGGCGCCCCCGCCGCGCTGC
>CAIWTL010000322.1 GCA_903915555.1 uncultured Micrococcales bacterium
GACAACAGACCGGCGACCTCGTAGCTGGCAGGAACGTTGCCCTGTACGAGGCTGTCGTGATTGCCGCGGGTGATGAACCACGGGAAGTCGAGTCCATCGGACTTCATCTTCTTCTGCGCGGCATCCATGAGGTTCGGGTAGCGAGGGAACGCGCCGTAGCCGTACTGGTTACCGGTCGCTCCGATGTTGGGATCCCAGAACCCCTCATAGCGGGCAGGGATCTGGCCCGGCCAGTCCTTGAAGTCCTGCACACCGGTGTATTCACGGTTCGCGACGCGCTTGTTGAGATCCGCGACCTCGGCGTCGGTCAGTGACCCACCCAGCGCACGACACTTCTTCTGATCCGCCGTGGTGATCTTCTCGCCGGAGAACGGATCGACCGTCCCACCTTCCAGGGTCTCCCGGAACATCTGGACCTCGTTGTGCTGAGCACTGTCCGCAATGTCACCGGTCAGGATGGCGAACTTCAACTTCGACCGCTTCCCGCGCCCATCAGGCACGTAGCTGACGTTGTTGGCGTTCATGTTCTCGATCGTCGAATGGAACACGCGAACACCGAGAGCTTCCTGGGGCCGCCAGGCCGCCGAGGTCGGCCCGGAGATCGGGTCGATGAGTTCCAACCTCGCCGGCGACATCTCGTCGGCGATCTGGGGATCGGTGAGTTGGCCGAAGAAGGTCATGCTGCGGCGACGATCCGCGCGCCCCGACTTGGCCTTCACCATGTCGGTGCGGACGTGGTACTTCTCACCCTTGCCCTTCTTGAGCTTGATCCAGTTGCTGTCGGTCCGCTTGATGGTCTCCTGCAGCGTGGACTTGCCCTTCTGGTCCTCGCCTGCTTGTGCGAGGGGGGCGGTCACCATCCCGGCGCACACCCCGAGCGCCACACCGGCGCTCAACATAGATCTGACCCGCACTGTGTCTCCTTTGGGTCGGTGGAACACGCTGACGCTACTCCTCCACGGACGGGTTTCGCCCGACAACGCGAGTTCTCGACGCACCGTGCGGACGGAGGGGGAGCGGGGCCACGGCGCTCGCTCAGCCGGTGGCTGCCGTGGCAGCGGGTTCGTCGGGGTCGCGGCGCTTGGCCACGAGGTAGATGAGGAAGGCGACAGCGCCGACGATGAGTTGTGGCAGGAACCAGACCAGGCGCCAGATCACATCGGCGGCCGCCGCTTCGCTACCCGTGGCGCCGAAGGCGACCAGCAGCGCGATGAGGGCGGCGTCGACCGTGCCGAGCCCGCCGGGGGTGAGGGGGAACGAGGTCAGGAGGATGGCGGCCGAATAGGCCGCAAAGACCTCGATCAGCGTCAGACGCTCCGGCAACGCGCCGATCCCGGCCAGGGCCACGACCAGAATGACGAACGGCGTCGCCTGGGCAGCCACGTTGGTGATGGTCAGCGCGAGCCACTTCCTCGTGACAAGGTCGTGGGCGGTGTCGTAGAAGCGCAGCACGGCGTCCGTCACGTCGGGCGGGACGCGCTTGACCAGGCCCCACAGCCAGTTGCCCAGCCGCTGCCCCACCCGACCGACCCGCTCCGCGCTCTCCCTGCTGCGCAGGATCAGGGCGATGATGACCACGGAAGCCAGAAAACCGACCGCGCCGATGATCGCCAGGGTGGTCAGCTGTGCGTTACGGCGTCCTTCCAGGACGAGAAGGGCGACGCCGAGCGCCGGCATACCGAGCGTGAGCAGGTAGGTCCAGACGGCGTCGGCAGATACTGCGGCCACCGACAGCATGGGCGGAACGCGGTACCGGTTGAGGATCGAGTACTGCGTCCCGACCGCGATCGCGCCACCCCCGGGGATGGTGTTGCTCACGAGGAAGCCTGCCTGCCGCTCGACGAATCCCTGCCGGTAGCGAAGGCCGGGAACCGCTACGAGAACGGTGAACGGATAGACGAGGATGTTGAGGAGGCAGGTCACGACCAGGGCGATGATCCATCCGGTGGGCACCTGGAGGATCTCCGCCAGGCCCTGTTCGTACTCGGCGGAGTTCTGCCGGATGTACCAGTAGACGGCCGCGATGATGACCGCACCGAGGACGAAACTGACGACCACCCGGACCCAGGGGACCGAGCCGGACGCCGGCAACTCATCCTCGGGGGGGACAGGTTCCGGCGCTGGGGGAGTCACTGACCCACGTTCTGGAGCTGTCCGGTGCACTCCTGCAGACGGGGCGCGAGAAGCGGGTTGCTCGCCACTGTGGCGGCGAGCGCAGGAGCCTCCTGGAGCAACTGCTGACCCATCTGGGTGACCTCATTGCCGAGCTGGGTGTCCGCCGGATTCTTCGAGAACTTGTTGGCCTTACGGACCAGCTGCTCGACCTTGGCGCAGAAGTCGTCGACCTGGGCCTGGGCATCGGAACTGGCACACCCACTCATCCCGAGGCCCACGAAGACGGTGGCGGCGACAGCAGTGGTCAGACGGGAGGCACGAGAGATACGCATGCCCTCCATGATGCCCGGCCACGACGGCGACGCATGGGAGGTGGGGCGGCATTGTCAGTCCTGCCAAGCCTCGAGCGCTGCCCGCGCGACGATATCTCCGCTCTCCTGCACGAAATGGCCCTCAGGGAGCCGCAGGGGCTCGGGGCATCCCCGGATCATCTGCCGCAGCCGGTCCATGACCGGTGGCCCGAGGACGGGGTCCGTCTCACCGATCGCCATGAACGTCGGGCCGTTCCACTGTGTCGCCCACCAGGCGGCAGCTGCTCGGGACACCTCGGCCCCGGGTGCATCGGGGGAGGTGGGCACCAACTGGGGGAACGTCCGTACGCCCGCCTTGAACTCGGGCCCGGGGAAGGGCGCTGCGTAGGCAGCTGCCTCGCTCTCGGACAACCCGGGCACGGCGCGCTGCATGAGGTCGGCGACGTCGAGGTCGGGCGTGTTGGCCATGTAGTCGCGCCAGGCGAGGAATCCGGGACCGGGGTCACTGCCGACCCCCAGTCCGGTGTTCATCACGAGCAGGCGACCCACCAGGTCGGGCCGATCCACGGGAAGTGTCAGACCCAGCAGCCCGCCCCAGTCCTGCACCACGAGCGTCACGTCGCTCAGTCCCAGGCTGTCGGTCAGGGCCAGCAGGGCCCCCCGGTGGAAGTCGAACGAGTACGCACCATCGTCGACCGGTTTGTCGCTTCGACCGAAGCCCAGGAAATCCGGTACGACGACGCGGAGCCCGGCATCGAGGAAGACGGGGATCATCTTGCGGTAGAGGTACCCCCACGTCGGCTCGCCGTGCAGGCACAGGACGACCGGGGCATCACGGGGCCCCTCATCGACGTACGCCATCCGAAGACCCGCGTACCCCGGGAGGTCGACCACGTACTCGGCACTCCACGGGAAGCCGGGGAGGTCGGCGAATCGCTCATCGGGGGTGCGCACCACGTCCATCGCCTCAGTGTGTCAGGAATCGAAGTGTCAGGACTCGACTCGCCACGGCTGCTTCGGCTGACGCGATCGGACGAGTCGGTCGTTCCCCCGGAGGGTGCCATTGAGGAGGCTCTCGGAAGGTTCCGTCGGGTGGTGTCGCTTCACATGGGCCGTGCAGTGGGTCACCATGTCGGGGGTAAGGCACCGAGTGGAGGATTTGATGACCATGGAGTCAACCGAAAAGTCACACACGGGTTCCAGCAGCGGGAATCCCAACGATCCGGAGGTATTGGAGAATCGATTCGTCGAACTCGTCGCGGAGAGTTGGAAGCGATGGAACATCTGGGAGCATGCTCGGCGCGTCGACGACGTCGCGCTCGGAGCAGTCATCGCCTCCTATGTGGACTCAGGGTGGCAACTGATCGACCTCGAGTCGGACGGCCAGAGCCACATGTGTCGCTTCCAGTCCGGTGAGCACCGGCTCGCCGTCAGCATCATCGCACTCTCCGAGGATCCGGTACGGGCCAAGGCGCAGGGCCGCCTGGTGCAGGTCACGGTCGCCTACGGACAGCGGGTGCGGGACCTGGGACGGGTGATGTCGACCATCAAACAGGAGATGAAGTCGTCGATGATCAGCAACGCCGCCGAGCCCGGGGTGATCACCTTCGACGGCGACATGAGCACCGGCTATGTCTATGCACAGGTCAATCTGTTACTCAATCTCGACGACTACTTCGACGGACTGGTCCAGACGAGCCCCATCAGCCGCGACCTGTATGCCGCGGTCCATTCCCTGTCCCGTTACCTCAGCGGCCGGATCGGAGCCTGACATGTTCAACAAACTGATGGATTACGCGAACAAGAAGGAGATGCGTGAGTCGCGCGACGAGGTGGTCATCGGCCAGATGATCGCGTCGATGGCCCGCATGGGTTACCCGACGATCGCCTACAACACGGGCACGGCACTCGACACCGGATTCCAGGCAATCCTGTTCGCCACGCCTGGCGACGATGTTCTGCACACAGTGCAGGTCACCCTCGACCGCAAGACGGGCGGCGGGAAGTTGAGCGAAGCGGTCATCGGATCCAAGGCGACCCTCAGCGTGATCGCCGAGGTCAAGAACTACCTGGCAGATCCGGACGATCTACTCACCATGTGGCGCACCGACTTCGCCAACATCACCAAGATGCCGATGCTGGGCCATGTGAAACTCGATCACCGCCTGAATAGCGTGCTGGCGACGAAGACATCGGTCATCGAACTGTCCCAGTACGACGGACCCGAGGACCGGGAACGGATCGACCAGCTGCTGCACGGGATGATCGCCGAGGTCCGGCAGGCGGTGGCCCAGTACAAGAAGCACTCGCCCTTCGAGCAGGACATCTGACGCAACCCCGGTCATGGGGGTGGGATGCTGGTCGCCATGTCCGACAAGCGCGAGGAGATCGCCTGGCTCGCCGCAGACACCATCGCCGAACGGGGGCTCGCCGGCGCCTCCCTGCGCGAGGTGGCGGCGCGGACAGGAGCGAGTCTGGGTGTTGTCACCTACCACTTCAACAACCGCGACGATCTGCTGGCGGCCACGATGGAGACGGTCGTGGCCGCCATCAGACGGCGAGCCTCCGCCGCGCGTGACCCCGATCCTGTCGAACGGGAACTGGCTGTTGTCCTGCCGCTGACAGCTGCAACCCGTCGCGAAACGGCTGTCTGGGTGGCATTCAGCGATGCCGCCACCCGCGACGCACGGCTCGCCGCGCAGTTCGAGGGCTACTACAAGGAGTGGGAGGACGCGGTCGCCGCAGCCCTGGCGGAGTCGGGCGGGGATACCGGTCTCGCTGTTGTCCTGATGGCCGTGACCGACGGCATCGCTGTCCGCGCACTTGTGTCCGGAATGTCCGGTTCTCGGCAGCGCGCCCTGCTGCGCCGAGCGATCGCCTGTGCGCGGGTCCGGCACTAGAGTCCGAAAGTGGCCCTGGATCTGAGGTGGTTGTGATGTCTGAGGGATTCTCCGCGGAGGAGAAGGCAGCGATGAAGGAGGCCGCAGCCGAGAAGCGTCGGGCGGCCAAGCGTGCCAAGAGCGCCGACAAGGCGGCCGCGGATCTCCAGGACCTCATGGACAAGATCGAGGCGATGGGGGAGTCCGATCGGGCTCTTGCCCTGACCGTCCACGAGCTGATCATGTCGGCTGCACCCCAGTTGGCACCCCGCACCTGGTACGGCATGCCCGCGTATTCAGCGGACGGCAAGGTGGTGTGCTTCTTCCAGGAGTCAGGCAAGTTCAAGTCGCGCTACAGCACCCTCGGATTCCAGGATCCGGCGCGACTGGATGACGGCACCATGTGGCCCACCTCCTTCGCGATCACCGCGATCGGCCCACGTGAGGAGCAGGCGATCCGTGACCTGGTGAAGCAGGCCGTGGGGGAGTGAGCATCCGCCCGGAGCCTGGGCGCGGGATCAACTGCCCGGGTGGCGAGGAGCTGCGGACCCCTCCACTACGGTCGGGCCATGACTCGACTCCTCGCTGCAGTTGCGGCAACTCTCCTCCTCACCGCCGGATGCGCTCAGTCCACCTCCGAGCCGCCCCCTGCACAGGGCGCTGTTCTGCCGTCCGCTACCACCGAACAACTGACGAAGGACCTGACGCTCGCGCTCGAGAAGTACCGCGTGCCTGGTGGAGTGGTGGAGGTCTGCTCGCCCGGATACGACACCTGGGCGACCGCGGCCGGAGTGGCGGATGTCGATGCCGGGACGCCGATGACGACGGACCTGGTCTGGCCGCTCCGCAGTGTCACGAAGTCCTTCACCGTCACCTCGATCCTGCAGTTGGCCGACGAGGGGAGGCTCGTTCTTTCCGACCCGATCAGTGACTACGTCGCCGGTGTCCCCAATGGTGACGACATCACCCTGGGACAACTGACCGCGATGACCGCAGGGGTTCCCGAGTACACGACGCAGGCGTGGATCAAGGACTACCTGAGGGATGAGACTCGGGCCTTCACCACGGCTGAACTCATCGACTACGCGAACGCCGAACCGGCACAGTTCCCCCCCGGCACGCGCGCGGTCTACACCAACACATCCACGCTGCTCCTCGGTGAGGTGGTCAGCAGCGTCACGGGACTGCCCTTCGACCAGGCGCTGCAGGAGATGATCCTCGATCCGCTGGGGTTGACCGACACCCGGTACCCGATCGCCGCGGACGACTGGAGCGGGCCGCACCCCACGGGATACCAACCGGGGGAGTCCGGCGACCTGGAGGCCCAGGGAAACAACTTCACCGTGTTCGGCCCGGCCGGCGCCATGACATCCACTCTGGATGATCTGTGCACCTGGGGCACCGCCCTCGGTTCCGGTGAACTCCTTCAGCCGGCCACCCAGCGGGAACGCCTGAAGGGACAGCCGCTGGACAAGGGCCCCGAGTACGACGAGTACGGGCAGGGGATCGGCTCGCTGGAGGGATGGGTCGGACACACGGGGGAGGGCTTCGGCCACACTCTCGCGGTCATGCACAACGAGACGACCGGGACCACCGCAGTTGTCGCCATGAATGCCTCCGGCCTGAAGCACCATGTTCCAACCCGACTGTTCCGCACCATGGCCTCGACCCTGGACGCGATCCCACCGGTCGAATGACGCCGGCGGTCAAATGGCATTCAATTGGTAATCTGATGGTATGCGAGTGGTCATGGACAAATCTGGACGCTTGGTGATTCCCAAGACGCTGCGCGACCAACTGGGATTCGAAGCCGGCGAGGTGGAGATCATGCTCGAGGGGGCGGCGCTTCGAATCGAGATTCCCGCGGGGCGCGAGTTGGCTCGCGAGCGAGGACGAGCGGTGATCCCGTCAGCCGGCAGCCCCGTCGACGACGTGCTCGTCGAGTCTCTCCGGGACTCCGACCGTCGATGAGTCGCCCTGTCCTGGTCGATACCAGCGCAGCGGTTGCTCTGGTCGTCACCGATCATGCCGCCCACATGGATGTCATGCGTGCCCTGGGCGAGCAGCGGCTGGGGCTCTCCGGGCACGCCGCATTCGAGACCTTCTCGGTGCTGACGCGCCTTCCACCGCCCGTGCGCCGAGACGGTTCCACGGTTGGCCTGCTTCTCGCTGAGAACTTCCCGGAGAACAGATTCCTCGACCCGGCGGCGACTGGCCGACTCTTCTCGGAACTGCCGGCGTTGGGAATCTCTGGGGGGTCGGTGTACGACGCCCTCATCGGGCGCACCGCCGCCGAGCACGGGCTTCCCCTCGCCACACGTGATCGCAGGGCGCTGGGAATCTACCGACGGGTGGGGGCAGAGGTCCTCAGCGTCTAAGTTTACATAATGTAGATTATCGGCTGTCCACGTAGGGGAGCCTCCACCGCCAGGAGTCTTCGCCTGCCACCGTCACCCACGCGCGCGCCTTGCGTCACCCACGCACCCGCCCCGACGATGCGAAGGTCGTCTCCGGGGCGGCTCCATCACGGCACACGGCGATCAGTCGCTTCCCGGACCGATCCGAGTCCACGCCCAAGCCAGATCGTTCCCAGCCCAGTTCGAAATGAGCGGGCAGCGCTGTCGATGTGCCCCACGACCGTCCGTATGTCGTGGAACTCGTCGCACGCAGACCGGTGCGTGACGACCAGATCGCCGTGATGACCCGTGCATCCGCAGAGGCCACCACCTGACCCAATCGATGGTCCGGGGACCGTGAACCGGTACTGACAGCTCGCACCGGTGACCAGTCGGACCGGTCCCTCGTTGCGGCCCAGATGCGGGTCCCCGTGGGCCTGCGTTGTGCGTCGGCGGCCTCGATGACGACCACAGCCCGCTTTCCATCACCGCTCACGACCACGTCGAAGGCCCCCGATGGAGCACCTGGGGTGTTCAATGCGGTCGGTTTGCGCCATGCGTTACCCCACCGCATCTGTGCGGTCTTGATGTGCTGCTGTGTGAGCCACACGGCTGTCGCCGCCGCTCCATCGGCTGACATGACGATGTCTGGCGCGACGGAGTATCCCCGCGAGATCACGGTGGCATGGGTCCAGGTTCGGCCAGAGTTGTTGCTCGTCGTGGACAGCAGCCGGTGACTCCCCCGCGTCCATATCGCCGTGACACGCCTGGCATCGTGGGAGGCGGCGGTGTCCCAGAACTGTGTCCCCCCACTGTTGGGCGTGGCTGCGCCGATCCGGCGTGGCTCTGACCAGGATCGACCTCCGTCAAGTGAACGGCTGACCTCGAGGCGCAGTCCGGGGCACACGTCCGTGGCCTTTGGGCAAGTCCCCCACGTCACAACCGCCCGCTTGCCATTGCCCGACGTGAAGATCTTGGGTGCGTAGGCCACCTGCCCCGCGAGAATGATGGGTGAGCGCCAGGTGCGGCCGTAGTCAGTGGAACGGGCAACTGCCACGCGAGCGCCGGTGATGCCGGCGTCCTGCTGGACCCAGGTCGCGAAGATCTTCCTTCCGTGGTCTGACGCAGTCAAGGCTTCCTCGGCAACACCGAAACGTCCCACGTAACCATCACGCGGTGAGATGTCCTGGGGCTGCGACCAGCTACGTCCGGCGTCATCCGAGAAGGAGGACCGCAGAGTTCGTGCCCAGCCAGAGGCGTCGAGGTCATCGCTGGCGAAGGCCGCCCCCGACCAGATGGCGACCAGGCGATCGCCTGCCTGTGACGAGACCACGCGGGCCACTCTTTCCGATTCGAACTCGGTGGCCTGTCGGTCGATCGTCACTGCGGATGTCCACAAGGTCTCGGGTCGCTGGGCAGCACGACCGCTCGGGGCTGACATGAACCCCGCCAGCACGACTGTGACCGCCAGGACTGCGCCGTAGGACCATCGGAACCCGAATCGACCGACTGATTCAGCCATGACCCCTCCCCGGAGAGCCGACTTCAGTCGTCCGCAGCGGATCTCGACCGCGGGCCTGATCCCCGCGACGGCGACCATCACCTCATGTCCAGTATGGACCCGTGACGGACGATCCCACACAGGGCGTCGCGATTTACACGGGCCGTCGGGCCGTTAGTCCAGGGGTGGTTCGGGGTGGTCGGTGTGGGTGATGCCGGTGGGGCTGGTCCACGTCCACCCGGTCGGTGGTGACCGCAGGTCAGCCCCGTGCGGGGCTGGTCTGGTGCACAGGGGGTCAGAAATCCGGTTCCGCGGCTGATCTGCCGCCGACTCAGCCGACTCGGGCGACCCTGGGGCGCCGTCTGGGTTGTGTGGGTCGTCGGGGTCTGGGTGGATGGATTGCCTCCAGCGGGTGAAGGTTTTCAGCCTGTGATGCCGCCTGCATAACGGCCCGAGGTTCCGTGCTGTGGTGGAGCCTGTGGGGAACGGGATCACGTGGTCGAGGTCGGTGATGGTGGCCCGGCAGCCGGGCATGCGGCACTGCGGTTCCCGGGCTCGGATCAGGCGCGCGAGTGCGGCGGTGGGGCGGTAGGTGCCGGGGCTGGTGGCCACGACCTGGGTCCCGGTGTCGGTGGTGGTGGTGATCCAGGCCCGCCACCGGGCATCAGCGGCCACCTGTCGGGCGATCTCGGCGGGGATCGGACCACACCCGGGCAGGTGGGCAGGGTCGTCGTTCAGCCGCAGCAGCGTGGCGGCGTCGATCACCACCGCCACCTCGGTCCCCGCGACTGCGCCCGTCCCCGAGCCGGGTGCGGCTGCTGCACTGTCCTCGGTGGCGTCCGCTGTCGCGGGGCTCGTGGGGCTGGGGGTGGCGAGGAGCAGGTCGATGAACACATCGGCGCGGCGCTGCTCCAGGGTCCGCGGTCCGTCGGGGCCGTCGCTGTCGGTGTCCAACCCGTGCGCCAAAGCAGTCAGCCGGTGGTAGATGCGGGTGGCGGTGTCATCAGCCAGATCCGCGGACAGCGTGGCCGCGCCCTGGCCGTGCAGCCGCAGCCGGATGCCACGGTTGTGGTGGCACTGCTGACGCCGGGCGGTGAGGTCGAGGTCGAGGCGGGCGGCGATGCGCTTGGCCTGGGCGCGCAGGTCGGTGAACGTCCACTCCCGCACTCCCCGCTGGCGACGCGAGGTGAGTCGGTCCAGTAGTTCGTCGATGACGACGTCCCGATCGGCGGCCTCGAGGTGGCGCAGGTCGCCCAGCAGCAGGTGGGCGTGCCAGCCGATCACCAGTCCCGACCGGATCGCCGCGGTCAACCGCGGCGCAGCAGCCACGCGACGCATCCCCGACAGTCGGTGCCGGGCACTGCCCGGGGACAGGCGCAACGCCGCCGCCAGATCCTCCACCGCCGGATCAGTGAGGTGACCCAGCTCCGGGCGGTCCGGGATCACCAGTTGCTGAACCGGCTCAGCTCC
>CAIWTL010000323.1 GCA_903915555.1 uncultured Micrococcales bacterium
GGGACGCGGCATCCGCACCATCGTCGAGATGGTGTCGGCCACCCGGCTCGACTGCGTATTGGGGGCGACTGGTCTGATGCGAGGAGCAGTCTCCCAAGCTGTCTGGCATTCCCAGAACCGCAACGCGTTCGGATACGCGCTGTATGACAAACCGCTCATGCGCAATGTCCTGGCCGATCTGGCGGTGGAGACCGAGGCCTCCACCGCTCTGGCGATCCGACTGGCTGCGGCCGTGGACGCGGCTGAGTCCGGGGACGAGGCCGAGCGGCTGCTGCGGCGAATCGCGCTGCCGGCGGCCAAGTACTGGACGACGAAGCGCAGCATCGCTGTCACCGCGGAGGCTCTGGAGTGCCTGGGGGGCAACGGTTACGCCGAGGAGTCCGGAATGCCACTGCTGTTCCGTGAGGCGCCGGTGAACTCCGTGTGGGAGGGGTCCGGCAACGTCAACGCCCTGGACCTCCTACGCGCGATCTCACGTGAGGAGGGGGCCCTCGATGCCCTGCTGCAGGAACTGGGAGCCGCGACCGGAGTCGACGACAGGTACGACCTTGCCGTTCGATCTCTGTTGGCGGAGTTCGCCGACCTCGACGAACTGGAGTACCGGGCTCGACGCCTCGCCGGGCGGATCGCGGTACTGCTCCAGGCCGCTCAGCTCATCAAGTACTCCCCCGATGGCATCGCGGACGCGTTCGTCGCGACCCGGGTGGCCGGGGACCATGTCACCCAGTTCGGGACGCTGCCCCGCGGCACGGATCTCTCGACGATCCTCTCCCGCGCCGACCCACTGGAGTGACTGGTTCAGCGGGCCTCGTCGGCACACAGTGCGATCAGCCGTGACGTGGCCCGCTGGTACTTCTTCCGGTAGCCGCCCCTGAGCATGTCGGGGCCGAACAGCCGATCGGCGGGGACCCCGGAGGCCACGACGGGGACCTCACGGTCATAGAGCCGGTCGATGAGCACCACGACTCGCAATGCATCGGCCTGGTCGGTCAGGGTGCGCAGCCCGGTCAATCCGACGAGATCGAGGTCGGCCACCAACGGACCGTACTGGGACGGATGGACGGTGCGCAGATGGATCAGGACCTCGTCGAAGGAGTCGAGACTGACCCGTCGCCCACTGTCCGCCGTCTGTGCCACCCGTGCGCGGACGGCATCGTCGGAGCCAGGGGTCGATGCGGCGGGCAGGCCTCGGTGCCGGTAGTCGTCGCCGTCGACCCGCACGACCTCGAACCGTGCCGACAGGCCCTGTATCTCCCGAAGGAAGTCCTCCGCGGCGAACCGACCCTCCCCCAGCCGGTCCGGGAGCGTGTTCGAGGTCGCCGCAACGCGCGCCCCACCCTCGACCATGCGCTCCATGAGCGACGACATGAGGACCGTGTCGCCGGGATCGTCCAGTTCGAACTCGTCGATACACACCAGCCCCTGCCGCGACAGCACGTCGGCTGCCGTGGCGAAGCCGAGGGCACCGACCAGATTGGTGAACTCCACGAACGTCCCGAACACTTTCCCGCCGTCGAAGGCGTGGAACACAGATGCCAGCAGGTGCGTCTTCCCCACCCCGAACCCACCGTCGAAATACAGCCCGGGGCGCAGCTCCGGAGGGGGCGAGCGGAACAGCCGCCGGCGGCCCGTACCCGGGGGTCGCGCGGCGAAGGCGCGCCCCGCCGCCACGGCCGCGGACTGACTCGGATGGGCCGGATCGGGCAGGTAGCTGTCGAAGGACACATCGGTGAACGCCGGAGGCGGTACGAGCAGCCCGATGAGTTCCTCGGGCGGCACAGCCGGGCGACGATGGGTCAACGCCTCGATCACGACCGTCACACTAGCGGCGTGACCCCAACCGAGGCTCCGGGTCACTCTCTTCGCACCGCTCTCGGCCGCTGGAGCCTCGGATGCCGTGGAGTGCCGGAGCGATACAGCCGTTTCACAGCGCGGCCAGTTGCGGTGAGACCGACCTGACCGTGGCAGGATCGTCCCGTGCAGATCCTCTGGCCACACCATCCCGGCACGTTGTCCCCCGCAGGCGTCGCTGACGCCTTCACCTGGCCGCGCCACGACGCCCCGTACGTTCGGGCGGTGATGGTGTCCACCGCGGATGGTGCGGCGAAGTCACCCAAGGGTCTGTCCGGCGGGATCTCGTCGGCTGCGGACCGCCTCGTCTTCGCCACGATCCGAGGTCTCAGCGACGTCGTCCTGGTGGGTGCCGAGACCGTGAGATCGGAGGGCTACGGACCGGTACGACCGCGACCGGAGCTGGTCGACCGGCGCGCGGCCGCGGGGCAGGCCCCCGTACCCCGGGTGGCGATCCTGACCCGGTCCGGCGACCTGGACACCTCCGGACCCCTGTTCACGGACTCCAGCGAACCTCCGCTCGTGTTCACCTCCGCCACGATCGACCCGGATCGCCGGAAGGCGCTGGAGCAGGTCGCCGAAGTGGTCGAGGTCGGTGACGCCGACTGCGAACCCGGTCGCGTGATCGCGGAACTGGGTCGCCGGGGCCTCAACCGCATCGCCTGCGAGGGTGGTCCGAGCATCCTGGGCCAGTTCATGGGCCCGCGCCTCATCGACGAACTCTGCCTCACCGTGACGCCCCTGGCGTACGGCGGAACCGGTGATGGACCGGCGGTGTCGCGCATCATCGGGGGGCCCCCGCTGCCCGATTCACCCCGGCCCATGCGGCTGGCACATGTCATGGAGTCCGACGGGACCCTGTTCCTTCGCTACACCGCTCCCGTCTGACCGGACTGTGGACCTCCCTGTCAGTCCGCCCATCAAGCCGATGCTGGCCAAGCCCACTGGGGACGCCATCCCCGTGGGCGACTACTCCTACGAGCCGAAGTGGGACGGATTCCGCTGCCTGATCTTCCGCAATGGCGGGGAGGTCGTCGTCCAGTCACGCAACGGCGAGGACATCTCCTACGCCTTCCCCGAGATCGTGGCTGCCGCTCTCGTGTCGATCCCCGAGCGCATCGTTCTGGACGGTGAGCTCGTGATCGCGGCGGAGGGGCGACTGTGGTTCGAGCGTCTCGGGATGCGGATCCGACCGCGGGGCGAGGCGGGCGGGTGGAAGATCGCCGAGCTGGCCGAGCAGTATCCCGCCTCGTACGTCGCCTTCGACCTGCTGGCCGAGGGCGACGACGACCTGACCACCACCGGTCACAAAGCCCGACGGGAGCGGCTCGAGGCGGTCGCGATGCAGAGCCCCTTCTTCGTGACCCCTGCGACGACGGACCCGACCACGGCGGCGGTGTGGTTCGACCGTTTCGAGGGTGCCGGGTTGGACGGAGTGATCGCCAAACCACAGGGGCTGCCGTATCAACCGGGGAAGCGGGTCCTGCTCAAGGTGAAGCACCGGCGGACCGTGGATGTCGTGGTCGCCGGCTGGCGCCCCCACAAATCGCCGGCTGCCGACGGCCGTCCCGTCGTGGGGTCGCTGCTCCTCGGCCTGTACGACGACTCCGGCGTGCTCCACAACGTGGGTGTGGCCTCATCCTTCTCGGCTGCTCGCCGGGAGGAACTCGCCCGGGAGCTGGAACCGTTGGAACTCGGGGACGACGACTCCCACCCGTGGCTGCAGCGGGGTACGGACCCCCGCAGGCGGGTACCGGGCAGTCCCTCCCGGTGGAGTGGCGGGAAGGACCTCTCCTTCCACCCGCTGCGCCCCGAGGTGGTGGCCGAGGTGGCCATCGACCACATGGAGGGAACCCGTTTTCGGCACGTCGCCACACTGCAGCGCTTCCGACCCGACCGCGAGCCCGCGTCCTGTACGTACGAGCAGGTGGCCGGACCCGAGCAGTTCGACGTGGGAGACGTCGTGCCGGGACTCGGCTGACTCGAACTCAGAACCCGGAATTGGCGCTGCTTCCCACGGCGAGCAGCACGACGAAGAGGACGCTCACCGCCAGCGCCACCCCACCGAGGATCAGGCCCGTCACCGGCATCCCCTTCGACGCCTGCGGGCTCATGGAGTTCGCCTGGTTGATGCCGATGATCCCGAGCACCCCGGCCGCGATCGCCACGACGATCGGGATGAACGGGAAGAAGAAGCACGAGAACGACAGAATGACCGCGAGTATGCCCACCACGAGGGCTGCTACACCGATACCGGATCCCGAACTCACCGGCGTGGTGGCCGCCGGTGGGTAGTAGGGAGCGGGGGGCGTGAATCCCGCTGACGGCGGGTACTGCTGCCCGTACCCCTGCTGCCCGTATCCCTGCGCCACGGGTTCTGTGTAGCCCCCGGTGGGCGGCATGACCGGCGGGGGAACCACGGGCGGCGGTGGAGGAGTCGGGGGTGCGGGTGTGGTCGGGGGCGGGGTGAGGGGAGCCGCTGCCACCGGTGGCCCTACCTGTCCGTGGTCCGGGAAGACCGTCGTATCCCGGGTGACGGGCGGCTCCGGCGGGAACTGGATCGTCTCGCCGGTGACCGGGGTCGACTCGTCCGCCGGCGCGGATGCAGGCTCCTCGGCGGGCGCGAGTGCCGGTTCGTCCTCCGGGGCCGATGACGTGTCAGCCACCGTCGACTCGGCGGCCGCCGCCATCGGGGCGGCGGCGGGCTTTTCACTCGGCGGAAAGACCACGGTGGGTTCGGGGGCGGAGGGTTCGGGATGGGGGGTCTGCGCGGGCGCCGGGCGGCGCTGCTGGGTCCAGGCGGTGCCGTCCCAATAACGCAGGTCCGGGGAGCCGTCGGGGTTCGGGTACCAGCCTGGCTGCGGAGAACTCACAGGCCGATCCTAGTCCTGGATCAACCGCCCTGATGCGCGGCGCGTCAACTTCACCCGCTGCACCCGATGGCGTGCCTCGGACCGCGCACCAGGGAACTGCAGGGTGGCCTCGGAGATCGCCGGCGGCTAGCGTGGTAGTCCCCACCGAGCGGAGGCCCCATGGAACTCATGCTTCTGATCCTCGTGTCACTCGTTCTCGCGATGATCGTCTTCTCGATCCTCGATCGCACAGCGGGGCGATCCGCCGCCATCGTCGGCTGCCTGGTGACCTTCCTGGTCACGCTCGTCCTGCCGTTCGGGCTCGTCCTGGGCGCGATACTCACCCTCGGGGTTTTCCTTTGGTCGAGGTCCAAGACCTTCGAGAACGCCGCCCGGGAGAACTGAGCTCTCGATGGATTTCCTGTGGGGACTGATACTCGCGCTCATCAGCGCCGCGCTGTGTTACCTCATCGCCAGCCGCAACGGAATGAACCGGATCGGCTGGCCGATCCTGGGCCTCGTGCTGCCCGTCGTCGGGCTGATCATCACGTTCGCGGTGGCCTTCGCGAAGACACCTGACCCGAGCTGACTCCTCCTGGACCACGCCGCGTCATCCGCGCATCGACCATTCCCGATCGGTGGTGATCGCTGAGGTCCCTCGTAGGTCCGCCGACGTCGTTCCCCGGACACAGACGATCGTTGTCGTCGTAGTGGCTCTTCCGCCGCACGGGAGGAAGCGGCCCAGCGGCCCCGATACCAGCGGGGAGGGCTACTTCTCCTCGCTCCGTGGAACTCTGCGGCTCGGTTGGACCCGTTTCGGCTCCCCCGGCATCTTCGGATACTCCGGCGGATAGGGCATGTCCCCCAGTCCATGATCGCGTTCGTCCCGGGCGTACAGATCGAGCGCGGGTGTCAGGTCGTATGCGGCGGAGTCGATGTCGGCCCAAGGGTCGTCGTGGGTCAGCACCCGCTCCGGCACCGTCCGCACCGTGAAGTCCCCCGGCCGGCACCCGCTCAACTCGTCCCAGGTCACGGGGCACGAGACGGTCGCTGCAGGCCGTGCCCGGACCGACCACGGCGCCGCGATGGTGCGGTCCCTCGCGTTCTGGTTGTAGTCCACGAAGACCGTCTCCCCACGCTCCTCCTTCCACCAGTTGGTGGTGACCCTGTCGGGCATGCGTCTCCCCAGTTCGCGGCCGATCGCGATGGCCGCATGTCTGACGTCCGTGAAACTCCACCGGCGTTGGATGCGCACGTACACGTGGACCCCTCGGCCGCCGCTGGTCTTCGGGAAGGCCCGCCAGCCCCACTCGGCCAGCAGAACCCGCGCGTGCTGCGCGACCTCGACGGCATCGTCGAACGTCGTCCCGGGCTGCGGATCGAAGTCGAGTCGCAGTTCGTCCGGGGTGTCGGGCTCGTCGCAGCGCACCGGCCACGGGTGCATCGTGATGGTGCCCAGCGTGGCCAACCACACCAGGACCGCGCGTTCCGTCGGCGTGACCTCGTCCGCGGTGCGCCCACTGGGAAACGCGATGCGGCAGGTCTGGACGTAGTCGGGAGCCCCTTGGGGCACCCGCTTCTGGTAGAACGCCGCCCCCTTGGTCCCATCGCGCTGCGTCAGAGTCACCCCGGGCAGCACCCCGGTCGGCCAACGTTCGAGTGTCGTGGGACGGTCGCGGACCTGGCGGAGCATCACCTCGCTCACCGCACGGTAGTAGTCGACGACATCGATCTTCCGGAGTCCCACCTCCGGGAAGTACGGCCGTTCGGGATTCGAACACCGTACGTCCCGGTCCCCTACCCGGACCATCACGGGGTCGCCCCACTTCGCCGCCACAAACCCGACCGTAGCGGCCTACAGTGGGCCCCATGAGCCGTTCCGTGCCCGAGACCTCTCCCGATGGGGAGCCGTATCCCATCCAACTGAGTGAGGACGAATGGCGCAGTCGTCTCACCGACTCGGAGTACTACGTCCTGCGATTGGCGGGTACGGAACCGCCGTACACCGGGGAGTACACCGACGACAAGACCGAGGGCGTATACAACTGTCGCGCGTGCGGGGCGGAACTCTTCCGCTCGGATGCGAAGTTCGACAGCCATTGTGGCTGGCCGAGTTTCTTCACACCCCTGGCCGGTGACTCCGTCGTCGAGATCGAGGACCGCTCCCACGGGATGGTGCGCACCGAGGTGCGATGCGCGTCATGCGGGTCGCATCTGGGACATGTCTTCGCCGGAGAGGGCTACGGCACGCCCACCGACCTGCGGTACTGCATCAACTCCGTTTCCCTCCGACGCGAGTGAGCCGTCCGTCGGTCAACCCGCACTGATGGCGGCGACTCCGGCGAGCGCGACCGCCACCCCGATGTACTGGGCGGGGGCCAGCCGCTCGCGCAGGACCGCCCACGCCAACACCACGGTCATCACGGGGTACAGGGAGCCCAGGACGGACACGATCGCCAGCAGACCCTCCGTGGTCGACAGTCCGAACAGCAGGTTGGCGGCGATGTCGAACACCCCGATCGCCACCAACCAGGGGATGTCCGACCGCTGGAGACCGCCCACCCCACGCCTGGCGACCAGGACGGTGGCGACGATGATCAGCGTCGTCGTACCCCGCTGAACGGTCATGGTCATGATCGTGCTCTCCTGCGCACCGGCGGCCAGGAACACGAAGAACAGCCCGAAACCCACAGCGGCGACAACGGCCAGGACCACGGGACGCAGCCCCGCCGCACCCGAGATCTCCGGGCCGCTCGCCAGCACCACCCCGACAATGGCGAGAAGGATGCCGATGTACTGCAGAGGTGCAGGTGTCTCGCCCCGGAAGAGGCCGACCGCCAGCGGGACGAGGACGCCCAGGGCCGAGATCGGCGACACGACACCCATCGGACCCGTCGCGAGGGCGGTGTAGAACGCCAGCAACGCACCCGCTCCCGACAGACTGGCCAGCACACCCCACACCAGGTAGCCGCCGGGGTCCGCGCCCCACGACATGGTGACGGTGGCCACGAGCACCATGACGACGAAACCCACGACCTGGGACCCACCGAGGACTGCGAACGGCGAACGACGACGCGACAGATAGCCTGCGAGGAAGTCACCGGTGCCCCACAGCAGACTGCTGAGGAGGGCGAGGACCGCCGCCACTAGGAGAGGTCTGCCAGCAGTTCGGCGGGAACCCGTCTCCGACCGGTGTAGAAGGGGATCTCCTCACGAACGTGCAGCCGCGCGCCGGAGGACCGGAGAGTGCGCATCAGATCGACGATCCGAGAGAGCTGATCGGCCTCGAAGGCGAGGATCCACTCGTAGTCCCCGAGGGCGAACGAAGCCACCGTATTGGCTCGTACGTCCGGGTACTCCCGGCCCATCTGGCCGTGCTCGACCAAGAGCGCGCGCCGCTCGTCCTCGGGAAGGAGGTACCACTCGTAGGAGCGCACGAAGGGATACACGCACAAGTAGTCCTTGGCATCCTCCCCCGACAGGAACGCGGGAACGTGCGACCTGTTGAACTCGGCCGGGCGGTGAAGGGCCATCTGCGACCACACCGGCCGCAGTCCGCGACCCGCCTCGGTACGCCCGAAGGCGTGGTAGGCGGACTGGAGGTCGTCGCTGTCGGGGGCGTGGGACCAGATCATGAGATCGGCATCGGCACGCAGGCCGGAGACGTCGTACCACCCGCGCACCGTCACGCCGTCCCATGCCGACTCGGCCTCCTTGACCGCGACGTCGGTGGCGGGAAGGGGTCCCTCGGCCTTGTAGACGCTCACCATCATGTAGGCGATGGAGTCGTTGATGCGGCGGACCATCTGCGCCTTGCTGAGCGGCGCCTCCCGGTCCTCGGTGGCGGCTGACTCGTTCATGTCGTCAGTGTCCCACCGCTGCGGCGCTGTCCGCACGCGCGAGGACCGCCCGTGCCGCGCCACGGGCGGACCCGATCACCGCAGCAACGCCGAC
>CAIWTL010000324.1 GCA_903915555.1 uncultured Micrococcales bacterium
ACCGCGGCGATTCGTCGCGGTGGGCCGGTTGTCGGCGGAGAAGGGATTCCGGCGTCTGCTGCGGGAGTGGCCCGCGGGCATCCGCCTGGATGTCCTGGGCGAGGGGCCGGAGGCGGCCGACCTCAAGCGCATGGCTCCTGCAGGAGTCCGTTTCCTGGGGCTCGTGGAACACGACCGGTTCCTGGCGGAATTGCCGACCTACTCGGCGCTGGTGATCCCCGGCATCAATCCTGAGGGGGGGTTCCCCACGGTCATGGCGGAGGCGCTCGCTGCCGGCGTCCCTCTTGTCGCCAGGCGTGGGGGTGTGGTGGCACCCCTCGCCGACCGGTGGCGGGCAGGAGCCTCGTTCTCCGGTCGGGAGGATCTGTCGTCGGCGTTGGCGGCGGTGGCCGACATCGAGCCCACCATCCCGCGTTCGGTCTACGAACAGTTCTTCACCGAGGCGGGGTGGCTGGACTCCCTCGAGGAGCTGTACTCGTCGATGGGTCGATCCCCGGAACGGGATCCCCGACCCTAGACTGTGCGCGTGACGCTGCCGTCGGACCTCGCCGCCCCCATCTACGTGGCCGGTCATCGGGGTCTGGCCGGTTCGGCCATCATGGCGGAGTTGACCCGACGCGGTCACACAAACGTGTTCGGGTGGACCTCGCAGGAGCTGGATCTTCGGGACAGCGACGCAGTGAGGGCCGCCATCGAGGAGACTCGGCCCGCGGTCATCGTCATGGCCGCAGCCCGCGTGGGTGGAATCCTGGCGAACGCCGAACACCCCGTGGACTTCCTCAATGACAATCTGCTGATCCAGACCAGCCTCTTCGAGGCGGCCCATGCCTGCGATGTGGACCGTCTTCTCTTCCTGGGCTCGTCGTGCATCTACCCCAAGATGGCCCCTCAGCCGATCCCGGAGTCCGCGCTTCTCACCGGTCCGCTCGAATCGACGAATCAGGCGTACGCCACCGCGAAGATCGCCGGACTGATGGCAGTGCGGGCCTACCGGCAGCAGTACGGGCGCCGGTGGATCTCGGCCATGCCCACGAATCTCTATGGGCCCGGCGACAACTTCGACCTGAGGACTGCTCACGTTCTGCCCGCACTGATCCGCCGCTTCCACGAGGCTGTTGTGGCCGGCGCCACCGAGGTGTCGCTGTGGGGGACCGGACGGCCCCGTCGGGAGTTCCTGCATGTCGACGACATGGCCCGTGCAGCGGTTTTCCTGCTGGCGAACTATGACGGGGAGCAGCACGTGAACGTCGGTACCGGGAAGGACGTCACCATCGCCGATCTGGCCGCCCTCGTCGCGGGGGTCGTGGGGTACGAGGGAGACATCGGGTGGGACACCGCCCGACCGGACGGGACGCCTCGGAAGGTGCTCGACACATCGATGATCACCGCCATGGGCTGGCGACCGACCGTCGGTCTTCGAGAGGGGGTCGAGCAGGTGTACGAGTGGTTCACCGCCGAGGGAACATCACACCGGCGGCGAGGGGTGGACCTCCCATCCGCCGGGTAGCGTCGTGAGACCGGCCTCTTCACCGCCGTCCCCGCGCACCTTGAGCGGGTACCAGCGGGTCCGGGCGTCGAACCAGTGACCGAACGCACTCAGATAGGTCGAGATCTCGTAGTTCCCGGGGTTGAGCAGCAGTTGTGGCGCTCGGAAGTCGATGTATCCCTCTCCGGCCGGAAGCGGGAAATAGCCATTTTCCCGGGAGTTGGGGGCGCAGACCACCAGGCCGGCTTCCGTATGGATCGCGATCCCGGCGATGACGCTCGGGAGAGCCTCGGTGGCGCGGTAGTGGAGCCGGAACGTGGTCTCGTGACCCGACACGGGCTCGGCCACGGGCTGTCCCTGCGCCGACAGGATCTCCAGATGGGTCAGTCGCACCTCTCCGGTTCCTGCCGCCTCTGATCGCGCCGTGAGAGTGTCCGAACGATCGTCGGACGCCGCCCCCTGCCGGTTGACGTCGGCCAGATATGCCTGGACCACCGGGGTGGCTGCTCCCAACTGACGTACGTGGC
>CAIWTL010000325.1 GCA_903915555.1 uncultured Micrococcales bacterium
AGGCCAGGGGGATGACGAGGGGGACGGGGCCGAGGGAGGGTCCGAGACGATCGGCGTAGGAGTAGTCACCGAAGGGGATGCCGGTCGTCGTGCCCAGGGCCTCCACGGCCCACCCGAAGAGCAGGACCGTGGTGAAGAACCGGACTGTCCACCGCAGCGGTTGGGTCGCCAGGGCGTGGGTCAGGGACGCGAGGAAGAACAGCAGCACCCCCCCGGCGGTGAAGCCGTCGCGCACCGGCCCGGCGACCAGGACCCACAGGATCTGGCTCAGGACCGTCAGGACTGCGAAGGCCCAGGACAACGACAGCATCGTCGACCGTTCCCGCCCCATGGCGACATCGTGGGCGTCGCCCCCGCTCAGGGCAACTCCCCGACCTCGGCGGCGGTGCCCGCCGTGATCCGCAGCAGCTCCGAGTAGGTGGTGGGGAAGAAGTAGCCGGGGGCTCCGGCGGGGACCCACAGCACCGGGCGCTGGGCGAGGTTGATGTCGATGACCAGGCTCACCGGTTCGGCGTGACCGACCGGCGCGACCGCGCGGGGATCCTGTCCGGTCCACAGCGTCACCACCGGATCGGGGACCTCGCGGATGCCGTCCACACCGAGGGCTCCTGCGAGGTCCACCGGGTCGGGACGGGCGTTGCCCACGACGACCAGCGGCCGGCCGCCGGCCTCGAACACGTGCGTGTGCACGACGACGTGGCCGGCGGGGAGCGGGTCCGGCGGTCCCGCGCACGGTGTGCCGACGGCACCCAGCCCCGCGAGTGCCACCGCCACCTGCTGCGCCGGACCGGGCAGGTCGTCCGGACCGGCGGGGGGAGGGGGCATGGCCGCAGCGTAGTGGGTGCGCCGCCGGCCGCCGCGCAGCCGAACCGGGTGTTGACGCCGGGCGTCACGCGGTCGTAATCTCACCGTTATCGAACATATGTTCGAACCAGTCGGTCGTGATCCCAGTCGGTCGTGATCGACGTGAGCAGGTCAGTCACCTGACAGGTCAGCGACGTGACAGGTCAACGGGCCTCGGGGTCGGTGGTGGCTGTCCCGGACGACGGTGTCGGGGGGTCTGTCGACGATGCAACTGTCGGCGCAGCCCCGCCGCAAGGGAGAGGAGTGGCCCATGAGTCGTCGGTATGCGGCCGCCGTGCGGGTGTGGTGCGACGGCGACCGGCCGGTCCGCCTGCGGTGGCGCCATCGTGACTTCCGGGTGACGGCGGTGCTCGGCCGGTGGGTGGAGGCGCAGGCATGGTGGCGCGCGGACGCGTCGTGGGAGCGGCACGTGTGGCGCGTGGAGGTTGTGCCGTGCGGCCGGGAGGGCACCCCGGCGGACGTGCGGGTGGTCGAGCTGGGGGAGTGCGGGGCGCGGTGGGTGCTGCGCGCGGTGGCCGACTGAGTCAGCAGGGGCCGGGCGCCGCAGTGCGCGTCGGCCCACAGGCGGAGGGCCGGCGGATGGGGCCGGTGGACAGGACGAGAGGAGTTCGGATGAGGACAGGGAGCAGGCAGCGGGTGTGGCGAGTGGGGTGCGGGTCGTGAGGGCGCCGCAGGGGGTGGGTGTCCCACTCGCCAGCGTCGAGCTGCTCACGTCGGCGGTGGGCGAGATCGAGGATGCGGTGGCATCCCCCCGCGCGGCCGACCGTTACATCAAGGGACACCGCGTCGCCCGGCGGGCTGCCGCCGCCGTGTTGGCGGCACGTGCCCATCCCGACCAGTCCCGCGCCCCCCGCAACGTGTGGGAGCTCCTGCCGGGGGTCGCCCCCGAGTTGCGGGAGTGGGCGGAGTTCTTCAGTGCCGGCACGGGACGTCGCATCGCCGCGGAGGCGGGACTGGATGTGGTGAACGCGCGCGAGGCCGACGACCTGGTGCGCGATGCCCACAACTTCCTCGACATCGTCGTCGCGCTCCTGGTCCGCGGGTCGGACCGTCGGGCGCAGTGACCATGGCCGGCGTCGTCAGGGCCGATGGGTTCGTCCACCTGCATGTCGCGTCGGGGTACTCCCTGCGCCACGGCGCATCGTCACCGGCGGCGTTGGTGGCGCGAGCGTCCGCCGTGGGTCAGGACACCCTGGCCCTGACCGACCGCGACGGGCTCTACGGCGCGGTCCGTTTCGCGCTGGCCTGTCGCGAGCGGGGTGTGGGCCCGGTCCTGGGGGTCGATCTCGCGGTGACCCCCACGGGACTGTTGCCGTCGCCCCGCACCCAGCCCGCCCGGCGCCGCACCCCGGCCCGCGGTGGGGCGCACGTGGACACCCGCGAGCCCCGGGTCGTCCTCCTGGCGCGCAACGGCCGGGGCTGGGCGGCGTTGTGCCGACTGGTGTCACAGGCCCATCTGACCGGCAGCCGGGGGGCGCCGGTGCTGACCGACGAGATGCTCGGGAGCCATGCCGCCGGAGGGGATGTGGTCGTCCTGCTCGGGCCGGACTCCGAGTGCGGACGCGCGGTTGCGGCGCGGCGGCCCGACATCGCCTCGGCCGTCCTGCGGCGCTGGCGCGACATCGTGGGATCGGCGAACGTGCATGCCGAGGTGGTCTGCCACATGACCGCCCTGCCGGACGCCGACCCCGCCCGGCCGTGGGTGACGGCACTCTCCCTCCCCGTCGCGGCCCGGTTATACCGGTGGGCGCTCGAGAACGACGCGCGCCCCGTGCTCGCCAACGCCGTCAGGCACGCCGAGCCGGAACAGTCGCGGGTGGTGGACGTCCTCGACGCCATCCGTCGACTGGTTCCCCTCGACGAGCGCCATCTGGACCGCGGGAACAGCGCCGGCTTCCTCAAGGGGGCCGCGCAGATGACTGCGGTGGCGGAGGAGATCGTGCGCGCCGCGGGGTATCCCGATGCGACGGTCAGGGCGCGGCGGTGGGTGGAGCAGACGGCGCGGCTGGGCCGCGAGTGCGTCCTCGACCCGGTCGCCGATCTCGGCCTCGGGTCGCTGCACGTCCCTGAGCTGTCGGTGCTGGGGATGGGCGGGTCCGGTCCCGGCGCGGCCGATCACATCCTGCGCGATCGGTGTATGACCGAGCTTCCGCGCCGATACCCGGGACGCGCGGCCGTGCGCACCGCGGAGCGGCGGCTGGCCACGGAGTTGGACGTCATCGCCGGGATGGGATTCGCCGGCTACTTCCTGACCGTCGCCGACGTCGTGGATCTCATCCGGGCGGCGGGGGTGCGTGTGGCGGCCCGCGGCTCCGGGGCCGGCAGCCTGGTCAACCATCTGTTGGGGATCTCCGGCGTCGACCCGATGGAGCACGGTCTGATCATGGAACGGTTCCTGTCGCCGCTGCGGCGGGCACTCCCCGACATCGACATCGACGTGGAGTCGGCTCGCCGTACCGAGATCTACGGGCTCATCCTGGAGAAGTTCGGCGGTGAGCGGTGCGCCTGCGTGTCGATGATGGACACCTACCGCGTGCGGCACGCGGTGCGCGACGTCGGAGCCGCGATGGGTTATCCGCCGGGTGAGGTCGATGCGTTCGCCAAGGCCTTCCCGCACATCGCGGCGCGGGATGCCCGGGCCGCCCTCGCCGATCTGCCCGAACTGCGTGACTCCGGACTGGGGCGGCTCGCCGCGACCGGCCGGCTGGACGGATTCCTCGATCTGGTGCAGTCCCTCGATGGTCTGCCACGCCACATCGCCCTGCATCCCTGCGGTGTGCTGTTGTCCGATGCCTCGATGCTCGACCGCACCCCGGTGGAGGCGTCCTGGCAGGGGTTCCCGATGAGTCAGTTCGACAAGGACGACGTCGAGGAGCTGGGGTTCCTCAAACTGGATGTCCTCGGCATCCGGATGCAGTCGGCCATGGCGCATGCCGTTGCAGAGATCCGCCGGACGCAGGGCGTCGAGGTGGACGTGGACACCGTCGACAGGTCCGATGGGCCCACCTTCGACCTGATCCGCAGTTCACGCACCCTCGGCTGTTTCCAGATCGAGTCCCCGGGACAGCGGGAGCTGATCGGCAAGTTC
Source organism: uncultured Micrococcales bacterium (assembly GCA_903915555.1). Lineage (GTDB taxonomy): Bacteria > Actinomycetota > Actinomycetes > S36-B12 > CAIWTL01. The sequence continues at coordinate 3,953 of CAIWTL010000325.1, forward strand.
GCCCCGGAGTCGTTCGAGGATCTGATCATCGACATCTCCCTGTTCCGTCCCGGGCCGGTCAAGAGCGACATGATCACCCCGTTCCTGCGGGCCAGGCACGGCTGGCAGGAACCCGAGTACATCCACCCCGATCTGGCGGACGTTCTCGCGGAGACGGCGGGCGTCGTGGTCTTCCACGAGCAGGTGATCCGGATGATCTCCGTGATCACCGGGTGCACCCTGGCCGAGGCGGACGAGGCCCGTCGCACACTGGGCACCCCCGACGGCCAGCAGCAGGTGCGGGGCTGGCTCTACCCGGCGGCGATCGCGCGGGGGTACGGGTTGGCGACCGTGGAGCAGGTGTGGGATGTCCTCGCGGCCTTCGCGTCCTTCGGGTTCTGCAAGGCCCACGCCGCGGCGTTCGCCCTGCCGACCTACCAGTCCGCCTGGCTCAAGGCGCATCATCCGGCGGCGTTCCTGGCGGGGGTGCTCACCCACGATCCCGGGATGTACCCCAAGCGGCTGATCCTGGACGACGCCCGTCACCACGGTGTCGAGGTCCTCGGACTGGACGTCAACAGGTCGGGGGCGGAGTACCGGGTCGAAGAGGTCGGACAGGGCCGCTGGGGGATCCGCATCCCCGTCAGCGAGGTCACCGGCATCAGCGACGCCGAGGTGGCCGCCGTGGTCGCAGCGCGGCCCTACCGGTCCCTCACGGATTTCTGGCGACGCGGGGGAGCCAGTCGGCCGGTGGCCGAGCGGATCATCCTCGCCGGGGGCCTGGATGCGCTGCACTCGGTCGGTGGTGCCGCCGGGCTGGGGAGGGTGACCCGGCGGGACCTGCTGTTGCATCTGGCCGACCTCGACAGGTACTCACGCGTGGGGGTGGCCCCCCGCCGGCGTCGACCGACCGGGCCGGCCACCGCGTCCGATCCGGCCGAGGCCGCCCGGGTCCAGTCCAGGGCACCGGCGCCGGTCGTCCCGGCGGCCGCGCGGCCGGCC
>CAIWTL010000326.1 GCA_903915555.1 uncultured Micrococcales bacterium
AAGGACTTCGGCGTCCGGATCTCCGGTGACCAGGTGGGACGCATCAAGGTGTACTACCGCAACGCCCCGATCACGGTCGTCATCAACAACAACACCAACGCGCCGCTGAAGTGGCGCAGCGTCCCGGACTTCAGCGGGATCTCGGTGGACCCCCGCGGATCCACCGAACGCTACATCGGACAGAAGCCCGTTCCCGTGACGACCGGCAGCGCCGACGCGTACTACATCGGCGGCTACCGAGCGGTGGACGGCAGCGCCTCGAGCCTCGACTTCCAGTTGAGCTTCCCCGACACGAACTACCGCACGAACAAGGTGACCCACGTCGTCGACGTGGTCGGCCAGTTGGCCCCCGACAACGCAGGGGCACAGTTGCGCGCGTGGAAGACCGACACCAAGGGGAGCACGTGCGAGGACAACCCGACCGGCGGTGACGCGGGTCTCACCGCCACCTGCTCCGTCACGTGGGGCGGGACGGCGTCGTGGACGAGCAGTGCCACGATGGTCGTGACCATCAACAACCGTTGAGTCGGTCGTGAGCGTGCGTTCGCGGCCCTTGGGCCGCGTGGCCGTCGGCGTCATCATCGCCGCCACTGCCTCGGCCCTCGCGGTCCAGTCGCAGACGGCCACGGCCGCCACAGTGATCACCGCCGGATCGGCCGACGCGGAGGTGGGGGATCCCAGCTCGTTGCCGCCGTTGCCGTCGACGACCGGTACCGGCCCGTTCCTCCCGGTGTTCGACGGCGCGGTGGTGACACCGGACAACGCCACGTCGGTGTCCACCGAGCCGACACTGCGCTCGGGGCTCACGCAGACCGGCACCTATACCTTCGACGTCGCCCCTCTCACCGCGGGTTCGACGCCGAAATGGCGGACGTGGCGAACCGGGCGACCGAATTTCGATGTGCCTCCCGGTGCAGGTCTGGAGCATGGCCGGGCGTACACCTGGCGGGTGACCGCTCCCGATGGTCGGACACGGGGCCCCTACGGGCTGCTGGTCGATCTGACGGCCGCCAATCGGCAGGACACCGAGCGCTCCACCCCGGTCGGTGTCGCTTTGGCATCCGGTTTCCCTCGCTACACCTGGTCGAGCCACGCGATGCGTTCGGCCAGTGGTGACATCAAGATCGGATTGGACTACTCGCCGGTCAACACCGAGTCACCCGAGTTGCCGCAACTCGGGTGGCGGCTGGTCGCCACCAGCAGCACCGGTTACGAATGGCTGCAGGAGAACCCCGGTGGCACTGTCGACCTGATGTCCAAGAATCAGGGAACGGTGACGTACGTCGACGGCGGCGGGGGGTACCTCACGCCCGTCGATCTGGACACCGGCCGGCCGACCGCCACGGGTTCCTACGGTGTGCTGGTCCGGAATGCCGACGGGTCCTACACCGTCACCGACACCACGCGGGCGACAGCCACCTTCGGCATACCGGATGCGGACGGCCGCGCCTGGGTCACCAGCGAGTCCGTGTCGGGACAGGAGCAACTGGACCGCGCCTACGATCCCGACTCGGGACGGCTGAC
>CAIWTL010000327.1 GCA_903915555.1 uncultured Micrococcales bacterium
AAACCGCATATCGGACGCTGCGGCCGGGGTCCGGGCATGCTCACAGGCGCAGGTTCTCGAGTTCCTTGGCGTGGTCCTTGAGCACTCTGCGGCGGGCCTTGGTCGAGATGCGGTCGATGTAGAGCATCCCGTTGAGGTGGTCGGTCTCGTGCTGCAGGCAGCGCGACATCAGGCCGGTGCCCGTCACCTCGATCGGGCGTCCCTGTTCGTCCGCGCCCGTCACAGTGGCGGTCGTGGGTCGGGCGACCGCCGAGAACTGGTGCAGCACCGACAGGCATCCCTCCTCGTCGTCGTCCAGGCGGCGCTCCGAGAGCGGGACCTCGACCAGGACGGGGTTGATGACGACACCGCGTCGGCGGACGTGGTCGGCATCGGGGCAGTCGTAGACGAAGACCCGACGCGACACCCCGATCTGATTGGCCGCCAGCCCCACGCCGTCCGCGGCAGCCATGCTGGCGAACATGTCGGCGATCAGCTGCCCCAGCTCGTCGTCGAACTCGGTGACCTCAGCGCACGGCGTGGTGAGGACGGGATCGGGATACTGCACGATCGGATGGACGCGACCCTGCTTGCCCGCGAAGCCTGGAGTGGACACCGCCCCACGATAGTGCGCGGTCCCGAGGGGCGGGTCAGACTGGGGGAGTGACGATCCGACGCGCCGCCGCCCTGGCGGTGGGCACGGCGGTGCTCGCCCTGGGGTCGGCGGCCTGCTCGCTGCCCCGCGACGAGAGTCCGTTCGACCCCCCACCTCCGGCGAGTGGCACCCCCGGTGCCGACGCGCCACGTGAGAGCGGCACGGTCGCCCGCAATCTGGCCGTTCCCTGGGGTATGGCGAAGCTGCCCGACGGAGCCGTCCTGGTCACCAGTCGTGACACGGCGGCGATCAACCTCGTCTCCCCGGACGACCGCTCGGCCACCGCCGGTTCGGTGGCGGGGGTGCGGCCCGAGGGAGAGGGCGGCCTGCTCGGCATCACGACGGACCGGTCCGGGTCGAGGGTGTTCGTCTACTACACCGCCGAGGAGGACAATCGGGTGGCCGCCCTGACCTGGGACGGCACCCGCCTGTCGGACCAGCGGGTGATCCTCACCGGGATCCCGAAGAACGTCTTCCACGACGGCGGCCGGATAGCGATCGGTCCTGACGGGCTGCTCTATGTGGCGACCGGCGACGCCGGGCAGCCGGAACTGGCGCAGGACCCGACGAGCCTCGCGGGCAAGATCCTGCGGATCACCACCCGGGGAGAGCCGGCCGCGGACAACCCCGACCCCACCAGTGCCGTGTACTCCTCCGGTCACCGCAACGTGCAGGGCTTGGCGTGGGATCGCGAGGGGAGGCTGTGGGCCAGTGAGTTCGGCGAGTCCGATGTCGACGAACTGAACCTCATCGTGGCGGGGGGGAACTACGGCTGGCCGCAGTGCGAGGGCCCCTGCGGTGAGCCGGGGGTCATCGACCCGAAAGCAACGTGGTCACCGACCGCGACGGCGAGTCCCAGTGGCATGGCCATCGTGCGGGACTCGGCATGGATCGCCTCGCTGCGGGGTCAGGTCCTCTACCAGGTGCCGCTCGACGGCGAGGAGGCCGGCGAGCCGGTGGCCTGGTTCGGCAAGCAGTACGGGCGGCTGCGGGACGTCCTGGCCTATGACTCCGACACGTTGTGGGTCGCCACCGGCAACACCGACGGGCGCGGCGAGCCCGGACCGCTGGACGATCGCATCCTGTCCGTGGCGCTGCCAGGATGAGGGCTGTAGGGAATGGCGGCGGGCTCTTCGCCGTTAGCATTGTTTGAACGCTCAACGACTTCGATCATCTCGGGAGGACCACATGCCCGCAGCCACTGCCGACACCCTCACGCTGCCCCGGGTCGCCGCCGGCCCCGGCGACCGTCCCCGCCGCGTGAAGGTCGTCGCGACCGCGCCCCAGGGCCTCGAGGGGGAGGGATTCCCCGTTCGGCGGGCATTCGCCGGACTCGATCCGCGCGACGTCGACCCGTTCCTGATGATGGACCAGATGGGCGAGGTGGAGTACGCGCCCGGGGAACCGAAGGGAACCCCCTGGCACCCCCACCGGGGATTCGAGACCTTCACCTACCTCATCGACGGGGAGTTCCTGCATCAGGACTCCAACGGAGGTGGCGGCACCATCCTGCCGGGCGGAACGCAGTACATGACGGCCGGTGACGGCATCCTCCACATCGAGACCCCGCCCGAGCACCTCGTCATGTCGGGGGGCCTGTTCCACGGTCTGCAACTGTGGATCAACCTTCCCAGCGACAAGAAGCGGATGGCCCCGCAGTACCAGGATCTCCAGGGGCAGGATTCCGCGATGGTGGCCAGCGCGGACGGGGGCGCCCTCGTGCGGGTGCTGGCCGGTGAGGTGGCCGGGCATCAGGGCCCGGGTATCTCCCACACCCCACTGGCGGTCACCCACGTGACGCTGTCCCCCGGCGCCCGGGTCGAGATCCCCTGGCGGCCTGACTTCAACGCCCTCGTCTACGTGCTCGCCGGCGCCGGGACCGTGGGCGCCGACGGGGTCGCGGTGCGGATGGGCCAGACGGCCGTCCTCGTGGACGGTGACACCGTCGTCGTCCAGGCCGATGAGTCCCAGGAGTCGCGCTCACCCCAGATGGAGGTCTTCATCATCGGAGGCGTCCCGCTACGGCAACCGGTCTTCCAGTACGGGCCGTTCGTGATGTCGACCAAGCAGGAGGTCATCGAGGCCTTCGAGGACTTCCAGGCTGGGCGCTTCGGTCACATCCCGCCGGAGGCGATCCAGCCGTTCCGGCCATAGCCTCGGTCCACCGGTGGCGACGGGTCGTCGTACTCCACGGTCAATCCCACGCCACTCGTGCGCCGGTCGATCATCGTGCGGATCAGCTCCGCTGCCCGGTCGGCGGCAATGGCGGGCGGTAGACCACCGGGGCGGATGTTGGAGATGCAGTTGCGGTCGGCATCCGTCAGGCCGCTGCGCGGCGCGTATTCGGCGTAGACGCTCAGCCCGTCGGGAGCGGACAGGCCAGGGCGCTCGCCCAGGACGATGACAGCGACCGCGACTCCCAGTGCCGCGCCGACATCATTCAGCAGGCCGACGCGGGCGAACGGAGCGATCACCACCGGTGCGACGTTCAGCGACTCCGCCAGCAGACGGCGGCGCAGATCGAGGACGAACCCGACGCCGTGGCGGTTGGCCGCGGTGGCCGACAGGCCATCGCTGAGGATGAGCACGACATCGGGGGAGTCGACCGCCTCCGCAGACAGCAACTCCCGGGCCGACCCCGACAGGCGCCGCCCCGCCTCCGGATGCCTGAGGTACTGGCCGCGGCCTCCGCTGCGGGTCGCGACCGGGACCGTTCGGACGCCGGCGGCGTCGAACTCCGCCATGAGCCGGTCCACCTCGAAGGCGGCGTGGACGGCCTCCCGGGCTTGGGCGTGATCGGACTGGAAGGCCAGGAGGTCGGCGGTCGTCATGGCTGTTCCGGTGCGGGCCAGCCCCACCCGCGCCGAGGTGACAGCGCCGAGGCTCGCCAGTCCCGGTGCGGTCCCCGCCGGGCGTCGGGCCGGTGCGGCGTCGGTTCCCGAGAGGTCGCCGGTGGTCACGATCGGGTCACCGCCACCAGCGGATGGTCGCGGGCCACGGGAAGCAGGTGGCCGTGTTCGTCCACGAGGCCGCTCTCGTGGAGCCACCCGTCGAACTCGGGCGCCGGGCGCCGGGCCAACTGTCGCTGGAGGAACGCGATGTCGTGATAACTGGTCGACTGGTACTCGAGCATGATGTCGTCGGCCCCCGGCACTCCCATGAAGTAGGTGCATCCCGCGACGGCCAACAGCGTCATGAGGTCGTCGGAGTCGTTCTGGTCGGCCTCGGCGTGGTTGGTGTAGCAGACGTCGCAGCCCATCGGCAGGCCCAGCACCTTGCCGCAGAAGTGGTCCTCGAGGCCGGCGCGCCGGATCTGTCGCCCGTCGTAGAGGTACTCGGGGCCGATGAAGCCCACGACCGTATTGACCAGCAGCGGTGAGAAGTGACGCGCGACCCCGTAGGCCCGGGCTTCGAGCGTCTGTTGGTCGACGCCGTGATCGGCCCCGGCCGACAGACACGACCCCTGACCGGTCTCGAAGTACATGACGTTGTCGCCGACCGTTCCGCGTTCGAGGGAGAGGGCGGCAGCGCGGGCTTCCACCAGCAGGGCGAGGTCGATGCCGAAGCTCCGGTTGGCGTCCTGCGTGCCGGCTATCGACTGGAAGACCAGGTCCACCGGAGCGCCCCGCTCGATGGCCGCCAGAGTGTTCGTGACATGCGTCAGGACGCAACTCTGCGTCGGGATCGCGAATCGATGGATGACGTCGTCGAGAATCCGCAGCAGGTCGACCGTTCCTGTCACCGTGTCCATCGCCGGGTTGATCCCGATGCAGGCGTCTCCGCAGCCGAAGGTCAGCCCGTCCACGATCGACAGTGCGATCCCGGCGGGGTCATCGGTCGGGTGATTGGGTTGGATCCGCGACGACAGACGTCCCGGCAGTCCGATGGTGTCCCGGAACGCCGTCACCACGGACACTTTCGATGCGACGGCGATGAGGTCCTGATTGCGCATCAGTTTCGATACGGCAGCCACCATCTCGGGGGTCAGCCCCGGTGCCAGCGCCGCCAGTTCCGCGCTGCCCACCTCGTAGGACAGGAGGTGGTCACGCAGTTCCCCCACTGTCAGGTGCGAGACAGGGGCGAAGGCCGCGGGATCGTGGGTGTCCAGGATGAGGCGGGTGACTTCGTCCTGCTCGTACGGGATCACGGGCTCCTCGAGGAAGGCGCGCAGTTCCACGTCGGCCAGACACAACTGCGCCGCGACGCGTTCCCGTTCGTCGGTCGCGGCGACACCGCTGAGTTCGTCACCGCTGCGTGCCGGGGACGCCTTGGCCAGTAGGTCTCGCAGTCCGTGGAACGTGAAACCCGTCGCTCCCACGGTCGCAGTCAGACGCATGTCGCCGATGCTTCCCTGCCGTGACCATGGGCTGCAACCGGGCGGGCGTGTAGCGTCACGGCATGATCCGAAGAAACCTCACCCCCTCGCTGATCGTGTCCGTGCTCGCCTTGGTCGTGGCGCTCGGTGGGGTCGGGTACGCGGCGTCCGTGCTACCCAAGAACTCGGTCGGTACGAAGCAGTTGAAGCAGAACGCCGTCGTGTCGAAGAAGGTCAAGGACTTCTCGCTCCTGGCCAAGGACTTCAAGAAGGGGCAGATCCCCCCTGGACCACAGGGACCACAGGGGCCGCAGGGGCCGCAGGGACCCCAGGGCGCGGCTGGTGAGACCGGCCCCAGGGGTCCGAGTGCGGCATACCGCGTCGACAAGGGCGCGGCGGAACTCCCCCTGGCCG
>CAIWTL010000328.1 GCA_903915555.1 uncultured Micrococcales bacterium
ATCGCTTGCCCCACCTGCCCCAGGAACCAGGTCGCCCGTTCGAAGTCCTCCGGACGGGGTGCCTGACCGGTCTTCACCGCCGTCTCCTGGATGTCCCGGGCGATCGAGGATGCCGTGATGGTCAGATAGGCCTGCGCCACCGCATCTGTGTCGAAGGAGAGGTCCAGTTCCACCACATCGTGGCCGAGTTCTGCCAGCAGGCCGGCCGCGTTGTCGACGGCCGCAATGATCTCCCGGTTCTGTTCCTGCGCCAGGAACGCCTGCCGCGTCACTCCCACCCGCAGTTTGCCGGGAGGCGTGGCCGCCGCAGCCACGAAGTCCGTCGGCCCCAGCGGCGGCCCGTAGGGCGCGCCCAGGTCCGGGCCGCACGTGGCCTCGAGGAACAACGCACTGTCGCGGACCGATCGCGTGATCACGTGGGGGATGGCGAGGCCGTTCCACCCGTCCGAGACATCGGGCCCCATGGGCATGCGGCCCCGGCTCGGCTTGAGGCCGAAGAGGCCGCAGTAGGACGCAGGGATGCGGATCGACCCGCCCCCGTCACCCGCGTGACCGACCGGGACGATGCCGGCGGCGACCGCGGCCGCCGATCCGCCGCTGGATCCACCGGGGGTGTACTGGGTGTTCCATGGGTTGCGGGTCGGACCGTGCAGTTCGGGCTCGGTGATGCCCATGATGCCGAACTCGGGACAGTTGGTCTTGCCCACAAAGATCGCGCCCGCCGTGCGGAAGCGGGCGAACAATGTGGAGTCGTGGGGAGCCACCCAGTCCCGTAGGGAACGCGATCCGAACGAGCACACGGCACCCCCGAGCTGACCGTCCATTTCCTTGAGCACCATCGGGACACCTGCCAGTGGCCCGGTCGGGGTGCTGTCCGCAAGGCGAGCGGCTGCCTCCGCGGTGAGGTCCAGCACGACGGCGTTGATCGTATCGTTGACCTGCTCCATCCGGAGGCGGGCCGCGTCGAGGAGTTCGTCCGCGGTGAACTGCTTGTCCTTGATGCCTTTGACCATCGCCGTGGCATCCATGGTCCGGTACTCGCTGAACTTCATCTCGCTCCTCGTCAGGTGGCTGCGAGGACCAGTATGGTCGCCAGCCAGACACAACCGGCGATCACGACGGCGGCGAGTTCTATGAGCAGTGAGAGGCCGGCTGCCTTGATCGCGTGGCGGGTCGATGTCCAGGCCCGCCGCCAGTGGCGGGTGCGTACCAGTTCCGTGCCCAGGACGCCCAGGATGAAGCCGACCGGCAACCCCACGATCGGGATGACGAAGAATCCGACCACGCCGGCGACTCCCCCCACGATGAGGGGGAGTCGGTCCACATCTCCGGACACCGTACGGGCGGGCACGAGGTACTTGGCCACGGTGCCGATGAGGAGGACCAGCAGGACCACGGCGAGACACACCCAGGCGAGCGGTTGCTGGACGAGCAACGCGTAGACCAGGACTCCGGCCCCGACCAGGAGGGAACCGGGAAGGACGGGAACGACCGTCCCGACGATGCCGACGATGATGATCGCCCCCGCCACGAGGGCGGCGACGAGTTCGGTCACCGACCGTGCGATTCGAAGAGTCGGCTGGACTCGTCGACGACCTCATCGGTCAGGGTGGCGAGGGCCTCGGAGTGTGCCGTGTAGTGGTGGACACAGAACTGCAGGTCGAGGCCCGAGGTCAGCCGGACGAGGACGAAAGCCTGCGCACCGCAGCGGTC
>CAIWTL010000329.1 GCA_903915555.1 uncultured Micrococcales bacterium
GGACCGGCCGCGCCGGCTCCTCCGGGGTCGCCGTGACCCTCGTGGACTGGGAGGACCTCGCCCGGTGGGGGATGATCGACCGGGCGCTCAAACTCCCGTTCGCCGACCCCATCGAGACCTACTCGACGTCCGAGCACGTCTACACCGGCCTCGGTATCCCGACGACGGCCACCGGCCGACTGCCGCGCTCCGCCCGCACCCGGGAGGGCCTCGACGCAGAGGTCCTGGAGGATCTCGGCGAGACCGGGAAGTCGCGGGGCTCGCAGAGTCGCACCCAGTCCCGCTCACGGGGACGCTCCGACGACCGGGACACGCAGGAGAAGACAGGCAACTCCGCCAACCGCAAGCGGCGGCCACGTCGCCGCACCAGGGGTGGACAGTCGGACGCCCCGACGAGCGGTGCCGCGCAGAACAGCGGTACGCAGTCGTCGGCCACGTCGAACACCTCGTCCGCGGACGGCGACGGCACCCCCCGCCCGCGCCGTCGGCGCCGCAGGGGTCCGCGCGGCGGATCGCAGAACTCCTCGGCAGGCTCGGCCCCGGCGACCGAGTGACCTCGCCCGCATCGTCGAGCGACGTCCTCGTCGTCGGTGCCGGACCGATCGGCATCGAGACCGCCGTCGTACTGCAGGCAGCGGGCCTGACGGTGCGCATCGTCGATGCGGGGCCCGTGGGGGCCACGATCCTGCGGACCTTCCCACCCGCGACCCGCTGGTTCAGTTCGCCCGAGCGGCTGACCCTGCGCGGGTATCCGATCCAGACCGCGACGCAGGAGAAGATCACCGGCGAGGAGTACCTGGCCTATCTGCGTTCGGTCGTCACGGCTGCCGGCCTGACCCTGGAGACCTACACCCGGGTGGTGGACATCGCCGGTGCGGCGGGGGACTTCGCGGTCACCGTCGAGAGTCCGGCCGGCTCACGGCGCGTCCTGTCGGCGGCCACGATCGTGCTCGCCACGGGGGGCACCGACATCCCCCGATCGCTGGGAGCGCCGGGCGAGGAACTACCCAACGTCCATCGCCACCTCGGCGACCCGCACCGGTTCTTCGGCCGACGCGTCCTCGTGGTGGGCGGTCGCAACTCGGCGGCGGAGTCCGTCGTCCGGCTGTACCGCATCGGGGCCCACGTGTCGCTGTCCTACCGCCGCCCGGACATCGCCGACAACGTCAAGTTCTGGATCCGGCCCGAGGTCCGATCGCTCCTGGCGGAAGGTGCCGTCACCGGCTATCTGCCGAGCACCATCAGCGAGATCGCGGAGTCGGAGGTCCGTTTCACCGATGGCCGCACCGTCGCCGTCGACGATGTCCTGCTGCAGCTGGGATTCGAGCAGGATCAGCGCATCTTCGAACTGGCCGGTGTTCCGACGGCAGACGGACCGGGCAGTCCGCCGGTCCTCGACGAGGCCACCATGAGCACGACCGTCCCGGGCATCTTCGTGGTGGGGACCGCCACGGCCGGCACCCAGGACGGATTCACGGTGTTCGTCGAGAACTGCCGTCAGCACGCCGACCGCGTCGCGGCGGCCCTGTCGGGTCGGCCCGCTCCGGAGCCCGTGCCCGCCAGACCGCTGCCCGAGGCCTGAGCCATGAGGCCCCGAGGCCTGAGGCCGGATCCGAGTGAGCCCGGACTGACGTCACTGCACGGGGTGCGGGGCCGGGCGGCCGTACAGCCAGCCCTGCGCGTGGCGCCACCCCTGAGCGATCAGGATCGCCGCCTGTTCCCGCGTCTCGACGCCCTCGGCGACCGAGTCGAGACCCATACCCTCGGCCAGACCGATCATCGCCCTGCTCAGCCGCTCCGAGGTCCCGTCGCCGCTCGTGAGCTCCGCCGTGAAGGATCGGTCGAGTTTGAGTCCGGCGATGGGCAGATCCCGGAGGTGGGTGATGGAGGAGTAGCCCGTGCCGAAATCATCGGCGTACAGCTCCACACCGCGGGCGACCAGGTCGGCGGCGACGGCCAGGACATCGTCCGTCACCGTCATGAGGGCGGTCTCCGTGACCTCGAGGATGAGGCGCCCACGCATCGCCGGATATTCGTCGAGGAACGCGACGAGCTCATCAGTGTAGGACGGGTCGACAAGGGTCCGCGGCGATAGGTTGACGGCGATGGTCAGTGGAGCCGGTAGCTCCAACAGGGTCCTGCCCACCTGCCGCAGCACGAGCCGGTCGAGGTCGGCGACCAGGCCCGTGGCCTCCGCGACGGGCAGATACACATCGGGACTCGTCAGCTCACAGTCGGGGCGGGAGCAGCGGATGAGCGCCTCGTACCCCACGATGCGTCCCGAACGCAGGGCCACGATCGGCTGGTACCAAGGGGCGAAGGAGTCATCGCGCAGCCCTTCCCGGATCAAGGAGGCCACCCGTAGCCGCTCCTGTGCCCGGTCCGCCGCTCCGGTGTCACTGAACTCGTGCCGGTCGCGCCCGTTCGCCTTGGCCCGTTGCAACGCCGCCGCCGCGTCCCGCAGCATCGCCGACGCCGTGGTGGTGTCCTCCGCGACCGCGATACCGATGCTCACCGTGGGCACGAGCGCCTGATCGGCGACGCGCAGGGGGCGTCGGACGGAATCCCGGATGCTGTCCGCCAGCAGCGCCGCGTCCCCGGCCGCGTCCCGGGAACTGAACTCGACGATGAACTCGTCGCCCGGACCGCGGGCGACGAAGGGCGCCGGACCGTTGCCGCCGGCCGTGACCGCGTCGTCGACGCGAACCCCCACCTCCACGATGAGGCGGTCCCCCGCGCTCAGTGACCAGGCCTCATTGACGGTGCGCAGTCCGTCGATGCCGACGATGAGCACAGCCTCACGGGTATCGTCCGGCGCCGCCCCCAGGCACTCGGTGAGATGTTCGACCGCCGCCGCCGCATTCGGCCGGGAGGTCAGCGGGTCCTGCAGGGCCATCCGGGAGACCTCCTCGCGGGCCTCGACCTCCCGCTGGATGTCCCGGATCGCGAGGATCTCCCACACCCCATCGCTGGCCAC
>CAIWTL010000330.1 GCA_903915555.1 uncultured Micrococcales bacterium
CCAGGATGGTCAGCGCACAGGGGGAGCGCGCAACGGCGTGTCCTATGCGTCGTGCTACGACGCCCGTGGGCGACAGGTCTCGACGACTGATCCCACGGTCGCGGGCGATGACGGTGTCGCCGAACTCACTCACGACGGTCTCGGTCGCGTCACACGGTTGAGCGGGCCGCGAGCGCTCGCTGCGCAGTGGTCGGCGGGAACGCAGCTGGTGAAGCTCGACGAGATCTCCGCGGACGGCTCCGGGCTGGTGTCCACGCGCTGGGATTCGTTTGGTGGGGAGATCGTCGACAAGACGGTCCAGACCGATTCGGTGTCGTCCACGGTGCGGTATGCGGGGGTGTTCATCCTCGACATCGAGGAGGGTGCCGTTGCCGGCACCTCCGCGATCCGTTACTCCCTGCCCGGCGGCGCCAGCGTGACGACGGCCCCGGGCGCGTCTGCCACGCTGACGCTGCCTGGCATCGACGGGTCGGCACTCGTTCGCGTCGACGTCCCCGCGCTCGGCTCGGGCGGTGTCGCAGCACCGGGCGGTGACCCGGGTCTGGTCTCGCTCGCCGGCCCCTACGGCGAGCCCCTGACCAGCCCGACTACCGCGGCGGTGAGTCCCGTGGCAACGCTGGGCTGGCAGGCATCCGCCGGGCGAGAGACCGTGGCTGGCTCGGCAGCGATCGTCATGATGGGTGATCGGCCGTACCACCCGGCACTCGGTGCGTTCCTTGCCGCTGATCCGCTCGTCGATTCCGGTGACAACCTGTACAGCTACACCAGCGGCGATCCGGTCAACTTCCACGATGCCTCGGGGCAGGAGGAGAACGGGGCCATGATCACCCTGGGCGTCTTTACGGGTGTGTTCCTCCTCGGCACGTTCGGCAGTGGCTACCTCATGGGCAAGTTCGCCGCCCAGGGCCGCAACTTCCTTGCGGGTAAGGCCAAGAAGTTCGGTTATGTCGGCGTTGCGCTCTCAGCGGTGGGAGCGGGCACCACCGCCTACGTGGCGGTGAAGGGGCAGAGTTCAGATGTCGGCATCGCCGTGGGAGCGGCTGTCGGTGCCGCGGCCGTGGCCATGGTCGGCGGGGGGCTGTTTGCCAAATGGGGTTATTCCCGCACGACGCGCCTGATCGAAGCCCGTCTCGCGCGGGAGCGCGCAGCCGCTGCCGCTGCCGTGGCCGCGGAGGCCGTGCAACAGGCCAAGTTCGAGGCCATCGGCCTCCTGGCCAAGGGTGTGGCCGGCGGCAAGATCCATCCGCAGGTCGCGACAGCGGCGGCCCGGATGGTGCAGGGGCTGCCGGCGGCCACGCGCGCGGAGGTGATGGCGGGCTTCCAGGAGATCCGCATCCACAGTCGAGCCACCAGCAAAGCGATGTTCCGGGCGGAGATGGAGGCGGAAGCGGCGCTCAAGGTGTCCAACCCGGAGGCGTATTGGACGTCCAGGCTGGGGGTCCACGCGATCGAGGAGGTCTCAGAGACGGCCTCGATCCTCTAGGGCTTCGGGCTGCAACGACGCGGTACCGACCGGTAGTTTGGGCGCACCTCGCACTGTCCGCCCTCAAGGAGCGTGCCCCATGCCCCAGCCCCTGCGCGCTGTCGCGGCCTTCTCGTCGGGCGCCCTCGCCGTCGGGCTGCTCTACGGGGCGGTCGCCCCGGCAGCTCAGGCCGAGGAGGACTCGTCGAGTGGGTGGTCTCGCGCGGTTGCCCGGGCAGCCGCGAGCGCGGTGGCCGGTGTCGAGACGGTGGGTCCGATCACGACCGTGGCATCGAGTTCGGGCGATCTGTGGCCGGGCGTGCCGCCGCAGGTGGCGGTGCTTCCCAACGGATCGATCATCGAGGGTGACTTCCCGCTGGTCTACGCGAAGGCGTTGAAGGAATTCGACAACCTTGCCTATCGGATCGTCGACCTCGTCTCGCGCAACTCCACGGTGGTGGCCGAAGGCACGATGTCCAAGGGCTGGGCTGAGGTCGACAAGCGCCTTGCCGCCGGTGGCCTGTACGCCGTCGAGGTCGAGTCAGACGGCGAGTGGATCTCGGCCGGCCGATTCAGTGTCGGAGTCCGTGGCGCCACGGGCGGGCCCTCCATCGAAGCCGGTGGCATCAATGTCTCCACGGTGACCGGAAGCGTGTCTTCGGGCTGGGGTTCGCGTGTGCTCCCGAGCCCCGGAGCCCTGGTGAGCGTCGGACTGTCGTGGACGTCGGGTGGCGCCACCGCGCCCGGGCTGCCCAACGGCTGGTTCATGACCGCAAGCACGGGCTCG
>CAIWTL010000331.1 GCA_903915555.1 uncultured Micrococcales bacterium
CACTTGGCAGTGGCAGGACCACGGCGCGTGCAGGGAGGTCGACGACACCCTCTTCTTCCACCCGCCGAATGAGCGGGGGCTGGCGAGGATCCGACGCGATCGGGCGGCCAAGGCGGTCTGCGCCCGGTGCCCGGTGCGCATCGAGTGCGCCGACTATGCCATCCGCTCCCGCGAGCCGTATGGCGTGTGGGGCGGGTTGACGGAGGAGGACCGCGAGCGCATCTACGCGCGCATCGCCATCTCCGACTACCCCCGGGCGCGCGGTGAGGGCGCGGACATGTGCGCCGGCGACATCGCCGAAGCGGTGTCCCCGGGAGCGATGGGTATCGCCTGACTCAGGACCCGGTGCTCTCGTCGGTACCGCCGTAGCCCTGCTCCTGCTGCTTGGCGATCTCCGCGTGCACCGCCGTCATGTCGACCTCCTGCAGGGCGGTGACCAGTTTGCGCAACTCCGGCTCCGGCAGGGCCCCGGGCTGACTGAACAGGACGACGCCTTCGCGGATGGCCATCAAGGTGGGGATCGACGTGATGCTGAAGGCCGCCCCGAGTCCCTGCTGATCCTCTGTGTCGACCTTGCCGAACACGACGCCGGGGAATTCGTCGCTGACCTTCTCGTACACAGGCCCGAACATGCGACAGGGGCCGCACCACTCCGCCCAGAAGTCGATGAGAACCATGTCGTTGTTCTGCACGGTCTCGCCGAACGATGCCTCGTCCAATGCCACGGTCGCCACGTCGTCTCCTCGTTGTCGCTGCCCACCCGACCGGTGCGCCTCAGGTCCCTATACCCTACGGGGTATCAATCCCCGTCGATACCCGACGCAACGCCGGGGTGGGCGCGAAACTTCCCGAGCCGCCGACCCGGCCGACGGCAGCGTGCGGTGGGCCCGGGTGCGGCGCAATACTGGCGACATGGATCTCGCGGAGCGGCGCATCGAACGTCCGGGACAGCGCCCGCCCCGCGCGGGGGATCTGCTCGTGTCGGCACCAGGACTGCTCGACCCGAATTTCCGGCGCACCGTGATCTACCTGCTGCAGCACGACGACGAGGGCTCGGCGGGCGTGGTGATCAACCGGCGGTTCGCTGATGACCTCACAGGACTGGACCTGCCGCAGTGGGTGTTGGACTCGTCCCCCATCAGAGCCGGGGGCCCGGTCGCCCAGGATTCACTGCTGGCACTCGCCGCCACCGAGACGACACCGGTCCACGTGCGGCGGGCCGTCGGCCCGGGGGTGTGTGTCGTGGATCTCGAGGCGCTGCCCGACGAAGCGCCCTTCCACCCCTTGCAGCTCTTCGTCGGCTATGCCGGGTGGTCGGCCGGTCAACTGGAGGATGAACTCGCCCGCGACGACTGGGCGGTGATGGCCGCCGATCCCGCCGACCTGCTGCTGATCGATCCGGACCGGGTCTGGCAGGCGGTGCTCCGTCGGCAACGGGACACCACGAAACTGTGGGCGACCCTGCCGGCCGTCCCCTCGCACAACTGACGCGAGCGGGAGAGCGCCAGCCCCCGCTGCGGTTATGGTGGGCAGATGAGCACCGGCCCGCTGGACCCCCCACCGCTCGGCGACACCCTGCTCGCCGAGCCCGAGACCCGCACGACCGACGGCGGGGACCACGAACGCTTCGCGCACTACGTGCCCAAGGACAAGATCGTCGAGAGCGCGGTGACCGGCTAACCGGTCAGGGCGCTCTGCGGCAAGGTCTGGACACCCGGCCGTGACCCGGCCAAGTATCCCGTGTGCCCGGACTGCCAGCGCATCTACGAGGGGTTGCCCCCCGGCGGTGGCGGCGGGGACGACTCCGAGTAGCGCCGGCCGCGGCACGAATCTGGCGAATCACCGCGTGAGGGCCTTGGCCCACCGGGGGATCGCAGGGCAAGGTGGAGAGGGACCGCGCAGGGAGGGGTGGTGACATGCCGGCCGAGACCAGTCAGACCCTCGACAGGGGGCTGCGCGTCATGGAGATCCTGTCGGACAACCCGTCCGGCATGACGGTCACCGAACTGGCGGCCGCCCTCGGCGTCTCCCGCACCATCGTCTACCGCCTCGTGGTCACCCTCGAGCAGCACGGTTTCGTCCGACGCGCCCACGACGGTCGCTGTCGGCTGGGTGTCGCCGCGCTGTCGCTGGCCCGTCAGATCCAGCCCATGGTGCGGGATGCAGCCGTTCCGTCACTGCGTCGCCTCGCGGAACAGGTGAACGCCACCGCCCATCTCACTCTCGTGGACGGGGCGGAGGCGCTTGCCGTGGCCGTCGTGGAACCGTCCCGCTCAGACGTCCATGTCGCCTTCCGGGTCGGGGCCCGAACGCCTCTCGACCGCGGGGTCGCCGGCCGCGCCGCCATCGCGACCCGCGCATCGGGGCGTCCCCTGGAACCCGGCTGGGTGATCTCCGGGGGGGACCCGGCGCACGGAGGTTACGCCGTGGCAGCCCCCGTCATCGGTGTGACGGGGTTCGAGGCATCGGTGGGAGTCGTGTCCATGACGGAACTGGACACCGCCCTGGTGGGTCCCAAGGTCGTCGCCGCGTCCAACGACATCGCCCGCGCCCTTCGCTGACACGCGTCACGCCGTGGTCGGCGCCTCCGGGTTCAGCGGCAGCCGGTCACTGCGGCGGCGATCCGGTCCACCCGGTCGCGCGCCGTCGACAACGACGCCCAGCTGGGCTTGCCGTTCACCACGATGGCGAAGGCACGCAGCCGGCCATCGGTGGAACTTGCGACACCCGACAGTGCCAACACGTCGCTGAGCGTTCCGGTCTTGGCCAGGATCCGGCCCTGCGCGCAGCGTGTCCCGCGCGCATCGAAACGGTCCTCGAGGGTCCCGGTGCGACCGGCCAGCGGGAAGGCCGCCGACCGGAATCCCGCGGCCAACCCGGGTGACTCGGGATCCATCGCCGCACGCGTGATGGAGACCAGCGTCTCCGCGTTGATCTTGTTGGCCCGTGACAGTCCGCTGCCGTCCACCGAACGCATCCCCCCCACGGGAACGCCGAGGCGTGCGAGTTCGGCGCGCACCGCCGACGCCGACCCCGTCGTGGTGGTGGGCAGGCCCCGGGCGTCCGCGACGTGGCGGATCATGATCTCGGCGATCGTGTTGTCGGAGTTCCGCAGCATCGGCCAGATGGCCTCGGCCACCGTGTGGCCCTCGGTCTCCGCCAGCACCCGGCTGTCCGGCGGGGCGGCCTTCCGGTCCACACCAGGATCGGTCCGCACCCCGTGGGACCGGACGCTCTTGCGGAACAACCGCCCGGTGTCCCCGGCGCTGTCGGCCGACATGGAGCCGTATCGGGTCAGGGCCGTCGGGTTCGCGGAGTACTGCCCGACGTACGAGCCGTACCAGCCGGCCGGGGTCCCGGGCTGGGCGAAGCGGGTGTCGTCGTAGGCGATGTCGAGCTTCGTGTCCTCCCACTCCGAGTCGCGCAGGGATTCGGCGACGTCTTCGGCGAGTCGGTCGACCTCTTCGGAACTGAGCAGCGGGTCACCGGCTCCGACGATGGTCAGCCGGCGGGTCTCCTCGTCGAGAACCGCACGCGTCACGAGACGGTGCTCGGCGCCGCGGGCCGACAGGACAGCCAGCGCGGCCGCCGTCTTCATGGTGGACGCGGGGACCATGGGCACGGAACCGCGATGATCGTAGACCGCCTCGGCGGATGTCAGATCCACGACCCGCACCGCGACGTCATCGCCGAGCGCGGAGGCGCGGACCCGCTTGTCGAGCCGTTGCTTCAGGCGCGGCAGGTACACATCACTGGTGGTGGTCGCCGGGCGCTGGAAGCCGGCCGGGAGCGCGGATCGCACGCTGGGCCACGGGGGGACGCGCTCGGGGGCCGCGGAGGCGGGAGCCACCACGACCGATCCGATCGCCACGGCGACGCCGACGGACAGGATGCTGCGGATCATGGGCGTGAGGGTAACCCGGTCTGCGGGGGCGTGCGCCACTCCCGCCTCCCATTTCCGGATAGCGACCGGGTCTGTAACGATCGGGTGTCCACACGGCAATCCGTTCGGCACACGACCCGATTGTGTGAATGGGTAGGGAGTTCAGCCGAGCCTGGCTGATGACCGATAGACGGTGGCAGGGTTCCGAGGAGGGGTTCGCATGCGACGGCAGCACTGGACGACAGGGCTGGTTCTCGCGCTCGTGACGGGGGTCACCGCGGCGACCGCATCCACGGTCGGGCCCGCGTCGGCGGCGGATCCGGACCGGCCTCGCACTGTCAGCGGATGGTTCGGCAACTGGCATACCCCCACGCAGATGGCCGACATCGCCAAGCGCAGCGGACGCGTGCTCGGTGAGGTGAACATCTTCCACTGGAACTACCGCGGGCCGGCGAATCCGGTCTGCACCATCGAACTGGCGTGTCCGAGTCCTGCCGCCACGCCATGGACCACGACCGAGATGACGGCAGCCACGAAGGCACTCCAGTCGCAGGGGGTCGACGTCTACGCCACCCACACCGACCTCAACGCCGATCTGTCGGGCAGCCTCGCGCACTACCTGGGCAAGAAGAAGAATCGGACCTTCATCGCCAAGCGCCTCACCGATTGGGCGGTCCGGGCAGGAGTGGACGGCGTCGACCTCGACTGGGAGAACTTCGCCTTCAACGACGGTTCCTCGAGCTGGGGTACCACCCGGCCCCGATTGACCGACACCATCCGCATCCTCAGTGGGCTCCTGCACGACAAGGGGCTCAAGTTGTCCATCACCGTGCCGGGCGGGTACCAGCCGTTCCGCGCTGATGGGAGCCCGAACCCCGGCGGCGGCTACTCCGTGTACGACTGGGCGGCGCTCGCGCCGCTGGTGGACCGCCTGCGACTGATGACCTACGACTACTCATGGGATCGCCCCGGCCCCATCGGCCCCCACTGGTGGGCGAAACAGTCGGTCAAGAGCGCTGTCGCGCAGGTCGGTGAGGAGAACCGACGCAAGATCTACGTCGGCCTGCACCAGTACGGCAAGGCCTGGTACGTCCGCGATGCCGACGACGACTACGTCACTGAGGGCGACTGCCCCGACAGTTGGGTGCCCGGCGGCCCCGACCGGCTGTCCATGACACCGGCCGAGGCCCGTTCCCTGGCCGCCGACTACGGTGTCACGCCCACCCTGGACCGGAAGTCACGCGAGCGGACGTTCACGTACGTCAAGACCGAGGGCGGCCGCTTCACCAACGCGAAGGGCAAGAGCCGGTCGCGGGAATGCCAGGTGCGCAAGCAGGTCTGGTTCGGCAGCGCCGATACGGCTGTCGGACGCATGAGCATGGTGAGGAAACTGCGGATCGGCGGAGTCGCGGTGTGGCATCTGGCCATGCTGGACGACGGGTTCTTCAGCGCGGTCCAGCCCTACGTGCGGGACAAGAAGGCGGCGGGGAAGAACCGGGCATCCGGCGCCACGGTCAGATGACGGTCGGCTCCGGGCCCAGGAGGCTTTCGGGTGGCAACTCGAACCATCGCAGCGACTCGAAGTCCGTGCTGACCCCCGGCAGGCTCGTCGGGGCCGCGGGTTCGGGGAGGCGCAGGAGGATCTCCCGGGCCTCGGTCAGGTAGTCCGACAGGGCGGCCTGCGGCGCGCGGGGAAGGTCCGCGGCCATGTGAGGGTCGGGGGTCGAGTAGTCCATGGCGCTCAACGACAGTGGCGGCCGCGCCGGGGTCCGGCGATGACGCCACAGGCCCGTGTCGGGTTCGAAGTGGTACTGCGGCAAGAGTCGGTGACCGTACGAGGCGGTCAGCGAGATCGCGTCGACGATGTAGCGGAAGACCTCGTCGGATATGAAGTAGTTGAAGTTCACGCGCACCCAGCCCGGCTTGATCCCTTCACATCCGGCCGAGATCTCCCGCTCGAACTCGTGGCTTGTCGCCAGGTCGATCCCCAGCAGCCGGTGGCCGTAGGGGCCCGCGCATGAGCAGCCACCGCGGGACTGGATACCGAAAAGATCGTTCAACAGCGCCACGACGAAGTTGTGGTGCAGGTAACTCCCGCCCGGTCGGCGGATCACGAACGAGACGATCGACAAGCGGTCGGTGTTCGGGTTCCCGAGGATCTCGATCGAGGGATGAGCCCCCCACGCTGTGAGGGCGCGGCGCACCATGTCGGACTCGAGCCTCTCGATGACGGATTCACCGACCGCCTGCTTGAGGCTGAACACCAGACCGGCGCGGATGGACTCGACGATCGCAGGCGTCCCTGCCTCCTCGCGATGCTCGACATCGGTGAGGTAGGCGTGCTCGTCCGGGTTCACGTAGGCAACCGTCCCTCCGCCGACCACGGCGGGCACCGAGTTCGCGAACAACTCGCGTCGCGCGACGAGCACCCCGGGCGTGCCGGGGCCACCGATGAACTTGTGTGGTGACAGGAAGACCGCGTCCTTGTACGCCAGCGGACGGTCCGCCGGGGCAGCGGTCCTCACCGACACGTACGGGCCCGCCGCTGCGTAGTCCCAGAGGGCCAACCCGCCGTGGCGGTGCATCAACTCCGAGATGCCGTCGACGTCGGTGAGGATCCCCGTGACGTTGCTCGCGGCACTGAACGAGCCGATCAGCAGTGGCCGATCCGCATGTCGCACCAACTCCTCCTCGAGCGCCGCCTGGTCGATGTGACCATCGGCATCCTCGGGGATCGTCACCACGTCGGCGATGGACTCGCGCCACGGCAGTTCGTTGCTGTGATGCTCGTACGGGCCGATGAAGACCACGGGCCGCTCGGTGATCAGATCCGCGAGCCCGTAACGCTCGGCCAGGTCCCTCGGCAGACGCAGGTTGAGGCACGCGATGAGACGGTCGATCGCTGCCGTCGTCCCAGATCCGGCGAACAGCAGGACGTAGTCGTCGTCGGCGCCCAGCGCCTGCTTGATCAGGGCCCGCGCCTCCTCCCGCAACTGCGTGGTCTGGCGCCCGGTCCCACTGCTCTCCGTGTGGGTGTTGGCGTAGGCGGGCAGGACCTTCTCCCGGATCGTGTCCTCGATGAAGTCGATCCCACGCCCGCTGGCGGTGTAGTCGGCGTAGGTGATCCGACGGTCACCGAAGGGGCCCGGCATCGCCACGTCGTCACCGATGACGCCGGCACGAATACGTTCGACGAGTCGAGATCGGGGAAGTCCGTCGTCTGGATCTGGGATACGGGGCCCCGAGTCGGTCATTACCCCAGGTTAAGCGTCGAGCGGCAGGGATGTGGGACGGCTGCCCTACGTCGCCTGGTGGGCAAACCCACCGCCCCCTGGGTAGCGTCTGGACCGGGGGACGCAGCGGCTGCAGACGATCACGGGAGGCTCGTATGCGCAGTGCGCCAATCAGTTCACGCATGTGGTGGGTGATGGTTCTCGGCCTTGCCACCGCCCTGGGCCTTGCGGGTTGTGCCGCGTCGACCGACTCCGGCGCATCCGATGGCAAGCGGGCCGTCGTCCTGGTCTCCGGAGTGGCCTCCGTGACCCCGTTCACGACGCCGCAGGCGGCCTGTACGTCGGGCCTTTCGGCGGGCAATACGTGGACCTTCATGCGCGACTACCTGATCACGGAAGGATTCGAGGTCTACACCGCGCCCGCCATGGATCACGTGGATCAGACGGTCCCCACCGCACTTCCCGACGAGCTAAGGGGGCCCTTCGAAGGCTGTCCCGAACAGCTCCCTCGGGAATCGACGATCACATCCATCGACGTTCCGGAGGCGGCGGGTGAGCGGCTGGCGAACTTCCTGACCTTTCTCAACTCGGAGTACGGAGTCACCAGTGTCGACGTGGTCGCGCACTCACTGGGTGGATTGTTCTCCCGCAACGGTATTCGAGAGGTGCAGCAGAGCGGTTCCCCGGTGACCATCCATTCGCTGACGACGTTGGGCAGTCCCTGGGAGGCAGTCATGTTGGCCATCCCGCCGTTCCGGCCCAAGAAGGCCTGTGATGGCCTGCCGGTGTGCATGGAGGTTGTGAGGGAGTTGGAGCAGATCAAGGAGGTCAGGGGCATTGTCGAGTTCTTCCAGCCCGACAAGTTCGGACCCTGGACCGAGGCGCAGGCCGGTGTACTCGACGGGATACCGGTGACACTCGTGGCGGGGACCATGTTCACGAAGCCCGGTGGCGATCCCCGGAAGTGGCCCAACGACGGCCTCATCCAGGAGCGGGCCGCCCTGGGGATGTCCATCCCGGACTCGGTCCTGCCGCAGCGATCCTGCTACGCCTTCCCCTTCGCTCATAGCATGTTGGTCGCCACTCGAGTGGGCGCGCCGGAAAGCCAGGCCATCACCTGGAACGAGCGGGTGGGCTCGGTGGTGGCCAACGGCCTGCGTACCGCGGGTACCGCGAATCAGGCGCCGAACCGCCTGGGCTGTCCGGGCGTTTCACCCAAGCCCTGATCGGGATCCGACTGACCAGCTCGTGGGCAACACCACCGCCGACCGCACCGGGTGGCACGATGGTCATCATGACCGCGACGCCGGACACCATCGAAGAAGTCGCCGGCGACACCGATGTCGTGCCGGACCGACCCTGGGTCACCGTCGTGTGGAACGACCCGGTCAACCTCATGGAGTACGTGACCCACGTGTTCATGACCTACTTCGGATACGACCGCGACAAGGCGACCGCGCTCATGCTCGACGTCCACAACGAGGGCCGCGCGGTGGTCAGCAACGGCAACCGCGAGGAGATGGAACGCGACGTCGAGGCGATGCACGGCTACGGCCTGTGGGCCACCCTCGTGAAGGACGACTGATGGTCTTCGCGCCCCGACGTGGCTTCTCCGGGAGTCGGAAGGGGATCCGGCTGCGCCTCGATGGGGCCGAGGTCGAGGTCCTCGACGATCTGCTGTCGCAACTGTCCGCCCTCGTCGCGCCCGACGACGGGACTGCGGGGGGCGACGACACCGACGTCGACCCCCTGGCCGCGCTCATGGGGCCGCCGGACGGGGACCGGCCGAGCGACCCCG
Organism: uncultured Micrococcales bacterium; assembly: GCA_903915555.1. GTDB lineage: Bacteria > Actinomycetota > Actinomycetes > S36-B12 > CAIWTL01. Next base: position 8,915 of record CAIWTL010000331.1, read on the forward strand.
CGCTCCTGCGCCTCTTCCCCGACGGGTACCGCGACGATCCCGAGGCGTCAGGGGACTTCCGCCGGTTCACCCAGTCCGGCCTGCGGCAACTGCGTGGTACGCGCCTCGACACCGCGAGAGGGGTGCTGACACGCATCGATGCGGACTCGCCCGACGATCTCGGCACCGCCCAGGTGGCACCCGACGAGGCGGCCGCCCTGCTGGGGGTCGTCAATGACCTGCGTATCGTGCTGGGAGTCCGCCTCGAGATCGTCGACGACGATCAGGATGTCACCGACGGCTGGGCGCCCGACGATCCCCGCCGCGCCACCTTCGGGGTCTACCAATGGCTGACATGGCTGCAGGCGGGACTGCTGGAGGCCATGGCCGGCTCACCTGCCGAGGAGAAGTGATGCTGCGGATCCCCCGCGAGATCGCTGATGAGATCGTGGCGCACGCGCGTCGCGACCACCCCGACGAGGCGTGCGGCGTCGTCGCCGGGCCCGCCGGCAGTGACCGCCCCGAGCGCTTCATCCCCATGGTCAACGCCGCACGCTCCCCGACGTTCTACGAGTTCGACTCCATGGATCTGCTGCGTCTGTACCGCGACATGGACGCCAACGACGAGGAGCCGGTCGTTGTCTACCACTCCCACACCGCGACCGAGGCCTACCCCTCCCGCACCGACATCTCCTACGCGTCGGAACCCCACGCCCACTACGTTCTGGTCTCCACCCGCGACGGAGCCCACGTGTCCGGGCCCGTGGAGTTCCGGTCGTTCCGGATCGTCGACGGGCAGGTCAGCGAGGAGCCCGTCGAGTTCGCGTGACCGGGTCGGTCATGCCGTCGCGGGGAATGGCCGCCATAATCGAAGACGTTGCATGACGTGGAACGACCGGCGGGACGCCCGGTCCGGTGAGGAGTCGACAATGACCGTGACGGTGGCCATCCCGACCGTCCTGCGCCAGTACACCGACGGGCAGAAGCAGGTGAGCGGCTCCGGGCCCGACCTGGCCGCTCTCATCACCGACCTCGAGACCCGCCACACCGGACTCTCCGACCGCATCATCGACGGCAACGCGCTACGCCGGTTCGTCAATGTGTACGTCAACGACGAGGACGTGCGATTCCTGGACGGGCTGGGAACGCCGCTGCAGGACGGCGATACCGTCACCATCCTGCCCGCGGTCGCCGGCGGCTGATCCGTGCGCTACGACTCCCTGCTGGACTCCGTCGGCAACACGCCACTGGTGGGATTACCGACTTTCTCGCCTGCGCCCGACGTACGACTGTGGGCCAAACTCGAGGACAGGAACCCCACCGGATCGGTCAAGGACCGGCCCGCCTTGGCAATGATCGAGGCCGCCGAGGCCGACGGCACGCTCACCCCCGGCGCCACCATCCTGGAGCCCACCAGTGGCAACACGGGCATCTCCCTCGCCATGGCCGCCAAACTCAAGGGCTACCGACTGGTCGCCGTCATGCCGCGGAACACCTCACGGGAACGCAGCGAACTCCTGCGCATGTGGGGCGCCGAGATCATCTACTCCGACGCCGTGGGGGGATCGAACGAGGCCGTCCGGGTCGCCAAGGAACTCGCAGTCGAGCGGCCGGACCACGTGATGCTCTACCAGTACGGCAACCCGGCCAACAGCGACGTCCACTACCGTACGACCGGACCGGAGATCCTCGCCGACTTGCCCGACATCACCCACTTCGTCGCCGGACTGGGCACATCGGGAACGCTCATGGGGGCTGGACGCTTTCTCCGGGAACGCAAGCCCGACGTGGGAGTCATCGCCGCGGAACCGCGCTACGGCGAGTTGGTGTACGGGCTGCGCAACATGGACGAAGGCTTCGTTCCCGAGCTCTACGACGAGTCGGTCCTGACCGGCCGGGTGTCGGTCGGTCCGGGGGATGCCGTGACGCGTACCCGGCAACTGATGGAACAGGAAGGTATCTGGGCCGGTATCTCGACCGGTGCGATCCTGCACGCCGCCCTCGCCGTCGCCG
>CAIWTL010000332.1 GCA_903915555.1 uncultured Micrococcales bacterium
CGTGGGTGCCGGCGTTCGGGACCGTGACCCCCACCAGCGATGGGTTCACGGTGGAGATCACCAACCACGACGCCGGCGTCAACGCCGGGTTCGCCTGGTCGCTACGGGACAGACTTCCCGACGGGAGCGCTGCGAGCATCGATCCCGCCACTGGTGTGCTCACCGTCTCGGCGGTCGACCCCGGTACGGACGCGTCGGTGATCGTGGAGACACGCCAGGACGGCCACGCGGTGGGATCCCGAACTGCCAATGGGCGTTCCATCAATGGCGCGGCTCTCACTCCGACGTTCGTCGATGAGACCCCGACAGCCGACGGCTTCACCGTCCGCATCGACAACTTCGGCCCCAACGACCCCTACACGTGGGCGGTCGATGCCTTCGCACCCGACGGGAGCGCGGTTGACCTGGATCAGGCCACCGGCGTCGTGACCGTCACGCGGGTGGCGGCAGACACTGCGGCGAGTGTCACCATCCGCACCACCCGGCGCGGGTACGACGATGGAACTGCCACGGCCACCAGCCGCTCCTTGAAGGCGGCCTTGGTCCCGACCTTCGCCGAGGACCTGACCCGTACCCCGGACGGGTTCACTGTCACAGTCGACAACTACCTCACCAACGGCAACGACACTTGGTACAACTGGCGGGTCGAGGACCCGGACGATCAAGGCCCCATTCAGGCTGCGATCGCCCGTGGCAGCGGTCTACTCACTGTCACTGGAGTCCGACCGGACAGTTTGGCCACCATCACGGTGACCACCACGAGGCCCGGGCACGCCGAGGGTTCCGCGGTCACTGAGGGCCGTAGCCTGAAGGCAGCGCTACCGCCCGCTATCGGTACTCCCACCAGGACCGCCGGCGGCTTCACCGTCCCGCTGGAGAACTGGGCCAGTGACGACCCGTACAACTGGGGAGTCAGTGTCGCCCCGAACGGGAACGCTTCCCTGGACCCCGAGACCGGCATCGTGACCGTCACCGGACTGGACGACGGGGCTGAGGGCACTGTCACGGTGACCACCACCCGTGACGAGCACGCGGAAGGGACCGCCACCCGATCCGGATTCGCGCTGGACGCGGCCCGTACGCCGGAGTGGGGCGACCGCACCCGGACAGCCGACGGATTCCGCGTGCAGATCACCAACCACACCGGGCAGTTCACCTGGGGGGCGCAATCGACGCGAGGCACAGCCACCGTGTCCGGCAGTGGCTTGGTGACGGTGAGCGGTCTGGACCCCGACATGTCTGCCGACGTGACCGTCACCACCACCCGCACCGGCCACATCAACGGTCAGGCGACCACCGGCGGCACCGCGCTGAGCGCAGCGCGGGTCCCGGCCTTCGGCTCGCCTGCTCGCGGCGCCGATGGTTTCACCCTGCCGCTCACCAACTACGACGCCGACTTCCACTGGGTCGTCACCGCCTCCAACACCGATGATGAGGTGTCGATCGATGACTCCGGCACCGTGATGGTGACGGGTCTGGCCCCCGGCGAGGAATCGGTCGTCCGCATTCGGACCACCCGGGACGGTCACGCGGATGGGGAGGCCCAGACGACAGTGGCCGCCCGTTCGGGTGACGCCCTCACACCCCAGTTCGGCCCGGTCACCTCGACCGCATCGGGCTTCACGGTCCGCATCGTCAACCACCTCTCCTCCTTCGCCTGGTCGGCCACACCCAGTGCCGGGAGCGCCTCGGTCGACTCCTCCGGAACGGTGACTGTCACGGGACTCAGCGCGGGGCAGACGGCCACCGTGCGGGTGACCAGCACCCGGGCCGGATACGGCACCGGATCGGGGGACGTCAGCGGTGCGGCATTGCCTGCCAAGCCGACGGTGCCGGCACCTCCCTCGGTGCCCGCCGCACCGACGATCTCGGCGACGAAGCCCGGCGCAACGAAGATCGACATCACCTGGATCGCAGGCAACAACGGCGGCTCGCCCATCACTCGCGCGACAGCCACCTGTCGTAGCCGGTCGGGTGATCAGGTCCGGACCGTCAGTGGCACGCAAGCGACACTGACCGTGTCCAAGCTGAAGAAGGCGACACGCTACCGGTGCAGCGTCTCAGCGGCGAACGCCGTCGGCACAAGCGTCGAGTCGGCGGTCAAGAACGTGAAGACGACGTCCAAGTCCGCCAAGAGCAAGAAGAAGAAGTCGAAGGCCCAGGCGACAGCCACACAGCGGCAGAACGGCAGCACATCGTGAACGGCATCAAGAACTCCCTGCGCAGGGGCGTCGCTGCTGTGGCGGCGCTCTCCGTGGCACTGCTCGGACTGGTGGTCGTGGGTCCCGCTCGTGCCGATGCCGCTCCCGCTTTTGTGAGCACCTGGGACACCACCGAGACCTCCACCGGTTCCAGCCCGAGCGACTCGATCACACTGCCCCTCGTCTCCTCGGGGACGTATGACTTCACCGTCGACTGGGGTGACGGGTCCAGCGACCAGATCACACAGTTCGATGCAGCGGCGGCGACACACGAGTACGACACTCCCGGAACGAAGACGATCACCATCACCGGCACCATCCAGGGCTGGGCGTTCCAGGGTGGCCGGGATCGCCTGAAGATCTCCGACGTCTCGGCGTGGGGACCCCTGCGACTGGGCAATACGGGCGGCTACTTCCACGGTGCGGCCAATCTCGCGGTGTCGGCCGCTGATGCGCCCGACCTGACAGGGACCACCGACCTCTCCACTGCGTTCCTCGGGGCGTCCTCGCTGTCCGGGGGAGTGTCCACCTGGAACGTCAGTGGTGTCAGGAACATGCGCGCGATGTTCCAGGGCGCATCATCCTTCAACGCGGACATCTCGACGTGGAACGTCGGGAACGTCACCTCGATGAACTCAATGTTCCGCGGGGCCTCGTCGTTCGATCGGTCCCTCGCGGGCTGGAACGTCTCCCAGGTCACGAACATGGCCTCGATGTTCCGAGGTGCCACCTCGTTCGACGGCGATGTCGCCGCGTGGGACATCAGCCAGGTGTACGACATGGCCGACATGTTCGACGGGGTCACGCTCGACACCGCCACCTACAGCGCGCTGCTTCAGGGGTGGTCGCAGGTGGCCGTCGAGCCCGGGGTGGATTTCGATGCCGGGAACAGTTACTACAACCCCACCACCACGAACGATGCCCGGAACGTGCTCACC
>CAIWTL010000333.1 GCA_903915555.1 uncultured Micrococcales bacterium
CTCGACGGCGACGACCTCGTGATCGCCGACGACCGGGGCCCCATCGGCCTCGCCGGGATCATGGGGGGTCTCACCTCCGAGATCAACGACGCCACGACCGACATCGCGCTGGAGGCGGCGCATTTCGATGCCGGGGCGACAGCTCGCGCCTCCCGCCGGCACCGGATCAGCAGTGAGGCATCCCGTCGCTTCGAACGCGGGGTGGACCCCGAACTCCCACCCTTTGCGTCCGAACGCGCCGCGGCGCTGCTGATCCGCTTCGGGGGAGGTACGCATGTCGGGCTGACCGGCGTCGAGTCGGGCAGGAAGCCGGTGGTCATCGAGATCGCGTCCGATCTGCCGAGTCGTGTCGGTGGTCTCGACGTCGCATCCGACACCGTGGTCGACGCGCTGACGGCCGTGGGGTGCGACGTGACCGCCGACGGGGACACCCTGCGTGTGGCGCCACCGTCATGGCGGCCGGACCTCACCGACCCGAACGATCTCGTCGAGGAGGTCCTGCGCATCGTCGGCTACGACGAGATCCCCTCGGTCCTTCCCGCTATCCCCGCGCAACACGGGCTGCCGGAGTCGCGTCGGCTGCGGCGCCTCGTGGGGGTCGCCCTCGCCGGTGCCGGATACGTCGAGGTCCCGTCCTACCCGTTCATGGGCGACAGTGACCTGTCCGACCTCGGCCTCGGTGACGACGACCCGCGACGTTGGGTGGTCACGCTGGCGAACCCGCTCAGCGACGAGCAGCCGTACCTGCGCACCACGCTGCTCCCCGGCCTCATCGCCACCGCTCGACGCAACCTGTCCCGCGGTGTCGACGACCTGGCGCTGTTCGAGCAGGGCCTGGTCTTCCGCCCCGTCGCCCGGTTCGGCAGTCCCGACACGGTTCGCCCGGCTGTGACGGCCCGACCGACGGGGGACGAGTTGGCGGCGCTGGACAGCCTGCTCCCCGACCAGCCGCGTCATGTGGCCGTCCTCATCGCCGGAGACCGCGAACCGGCCGGCTGGTGGGGGTCCGAGCGGCCCGTGCGGTGGGCGGACGCCGTGGCCGCCGCGCAGACCGTCGCCCGGGCGGTGGGAACGCAACTCGAGGTCGTCCCCGGCGAGTTCGCGCCGTGGCATCCGGGGCGCTGCGCGGTGCTGCTCGCCGACGGGGTAGCGGTCGGGCACGCGGGGGAACTGCACCCCAAGGTCGTGGAGCGGTGCGGGCTTCCGGCCCGCACGTGTGCCATGGAACTGGACCTCGACCGCCTCACCCACGCCCGGACCCCGATCGCGGAGGCGCCGGAGGTGGGGACCATGCCGGTCGCCAAGGAGGACGTCGCCCTCGTGGTGGACCGCCGGGTCGCGGCGGCCGACGTGGCTGCGGCACTGCGGGACGGCGCCGGCCCGATGCTGGAGTCCGTCCGCCTCTTCGACGAGTACGCGGGGGAGCAGGTTCCGGAAGGGCAGAAGTCCCTGGCCTTCGCCCTGCGGTTCCGTTCCCCGCAGCGGACGCTCACCGCCGACGATGTCGTCGCGGCCCGCTCGGCCGCCCTGAGCGAGGCGGAACGGCGCACGGGCGCGGTGCTCCGCGTGCAGTGACGGTCTGTCCCTCAAGCGCGCCTCAAGATTCCGGCCGGGAGTTGGTCCGGAGGGATGCTGCTGCCTAACGTGGAGGCGCCGCAGAACGGAAGAGCCCGTCTTGCGGTCCCCGTGGGAGCGGCTGCCCCCACCAGCACCGGAGGTTCCGTCATGTCCCAACGCCTGTTCGCCGCCGTCACCGGTGTCTCGATCGCCATGTCCGGGCTGGCCATGTCCGTCGTCCCGTCGGCCACCGCGACCGAGGATCCCGCCGGGACTGTCTCCGCCACCCGGCACAACTCCGTCGAGGGCGACCGGTGCGGGCGTCAGGGGAAACTCCGCGTCGTCAAGCACAGTCCGATACTGCACGCCAAGTACCGCTGCGAGAAGGTCGCGGGCGACGCCAAGCCGCACCCCGTCTGGAACCCGGAGTCCGACCCGGTGCGAGCGGGGAAGTTGCTCGTCTCCGGTGTCCAAGGGTCCCCTGCGGACCCTGCGAACTGCCAGTCGGCCTACGACCGCCATTCGAACACCCACAACATCTGCGCGTCGGCGTTCAACCTGGCGCCGACCTTCAACACGCCAGGCGCCCTGAACACCTCGTCCGTGGACATGCAGTTGCAGCGCTGGTGGGGTGCCGGCGACTGGGACGGCCACTGGGCCGATGCCGCGTCCATGGGGAACATGGGCACCTCCACGTGGGGATTCTCGAGCGCGCGCGTCAGCTACAACGCCTACCAGGAGGCCGACTGGAAGGTCGTGACGCCCGCCGAGACAGTCGGATTCAAGGCCGAGCAGGGCGACTCGGACCCGAACGGTGCGACGAATCAGGCCTCCTGCTACGGCGGCCTCTACA
>CAIWTL010000334.1 GCA_903915555.1 uncultured Micrococcales bacterium
GGGGCTGGCTCGCCGAGAGCGCATCACTGGCCACCCCCTACGCAGGGGTGCTCGCCCACCGGTTCGGCACCCGGCGGGTGAGTTGGGTCTCCACCGGGTTCGTGGTGGTCGCCTACGCCGTGCTGTCGATCCTCATCTGGGCCGGTGTCCCGGGCTTCCCGGCCCTGATCGCGGTCACCCCGGTGATCGGGGCCGCGGGGGGGATCGGCCATGTGGTCGGGCCACCTGTCGTGGTGGCCTACTGCGCCGGGCAGGAACTGTCCCGTGCCGAGGGGTGGACGTCGATGGCGTCAGGCCTGGCGTGGGTGATCGGGGGGGTGGTCGGGGGAGTGCTCATCGATGCCGTGGGCGCGCCGGTGGCCTTCCTGCTCAACGTCGTGCTGTCCGTCCCACTGGTGCTCATGGTGGCATTGGTCCCACCTACCGTTCCCATCGACGAGCCGGCAGCCCAACCACGCCCTTGGCGGTCGATGCTGGACTCGCTGCGTACCAACACCCGCCTGATCCGCGCCTGCGCGTTCGGGATAGCGACCGCCATCCTCGTGGGCCCCTTCGTCTCGATGGTCGTCCCGATCACGCGGGAGGCCGGCCACGATCTCGCCATCCACGCCGGACTGATCCTGGCCGCCGCATCCCTCGGTGCCGTCATCTCGCCGCTGCCCCTTCGCCGCGTCGGCACCCGTCACGGACCGCTGCGGGCCGCCAGCATCCTCGGTCTGGCGTGCGGCGTGATCCTGGTGGCGCTGGCCGCGGTCATCTCGCTGTACAACGGCACGCCTCAACTGATCGGTGTCCTGGCTTTCGCCGTCGTGTTCGGCGCGGCGCAGGCGTCGTCCGGGAACCTCCTGATCCAGGACGCCGCCGCCTCCGCCGCCGACGGCGCGCATCAGCAGCAAGATCTGGCGGCCTACTTCCTCTTCGCGGGGCTCGGAACGCCCATCGGCAGTCTTCTGTGGGCCAACCTCGCGCGAACGTCCGGAGTGCCGTGGCTCCTCGCCTACGTGGGCCTGGCCACCGTCGTGGTGGCGGTTCTGATGATCCTGTTGCTGAACCGGTTGGGGATCCACCGCGCGCCCGCCCTCGCGCCCACACCGCACGGTCACCCCACGCCGCCCCACGCCACCCACCGGCTGTGAGCACCGCGGGTCCGCGGCTCGCCGGAGTTGACAGCGGCCCGGCGACGGGCCACCCTGAGGACGTGCGATCCCATCGCCTCGTAATCACCTAGCGCGTCGGTCACCAACCGACGCGCGACCCTCCGGTGCCCCAACGGGCCGGGGGGTTTTTCGTTTCCGGGAACCGCCACCAGCGGTCCTGGGAACGTCAGGCCGCCTCCGGCTAGCGGGAGACCCCCGCGAGGGAGGCGGCCTGAGGCGGTTGCCCCGCGGATGGGGGAGACTGGAACGGCCGGCCCGCGGCCGGGAAGAGTGAGGAGTGCTGACGATGGCCGATGAGATCACCGGGTCGGAGAGTCTGGTGCGTGCCCTGGAGCACGCAGGCGTCGAAGTGGTGTTCGGGATCCCGGGCGGGGCGATCCTGCCCGCGTACGACCCCATCATGGACTCCTCCCAGATCCGCCACATCCTGGTGCGTCACGAGCAGGGCGCGGGGCATGCCGCCGAGGGCTACGCCACCGCCACCGGCCGGGTGGGCGTCTGTATGGCGACCTCCGGTCCCGGTGCCACGAACCTGGTGACCGCCATCGCCGATGCGTACATGGACTCCGTGCCGATCGTCGCCATCACGGGGCAGGTCCCCAGTGCCGCCATCGGTACCGACGCCTTCCAGGAGGCGGACATCCGCGGCATCACGATGCCGATCACGAAGCACAACTATCTGGTCACCGACCCCGACGAGATCCCCGAGGCGATCGCCGAGGCCTTCCACATCGCCGCGACCGGCAGACCCGGCCCCGTCCTGGTGGACATCAGCAAGGACGCCCTGCAGAGCATGACCACCTTCGAGTGGCCCCAGCGGCTGAGCCTGCCCGGATACAAGCCGACCACCACCCCGCACACCCGCCAGGTCCGCCAGGCCGCCAAGATGATCGCGGCGGCGGAGCGCCCGGTGCTGTACGTCGGCGGGGGCGTCGTGAAGGCCGATGCCTCCGAGGAACTCCTGCGGCTGGCCGAACTCACGGGGATCCCTCTCGTCACGACGCTGATGGCGCGGGGGGCGTTCCCGGACGGCCACCGTCAGAACCTCGGGATGCCCGGTATGCACGGCACCGTGGCGGCGGTGGGCGCCCTGCAGCGCGCAGACCTGCTGATCGCGCTGGGCACCCGCTTCGACGACCGGGTCACGGGGAAACTGTCCACCTTCGCCCCGGACGCCAAGGTGATCCACGCCGACATCGACCCGGCCGAGATCGGGAAGAACAAGCCCGTCGACATCCCCATCGTGGGGGATGCCAAGGCGATCATCGCCGGACTCACCGACGCCATCCAGTCGCAACTGGATGGCGGTGCCGAACTCGACTACTCGGACTGGTGGCGCACGGTCGAGCACTGGACGTCGACCTACCCGCTCGGCTACGACCTGCCCGAGGACGGCACGCTGTCACCCCAATACGTGATCGAGCGCCTGTCGGCCATCGCCGGTCCCGAGGCGATCTACGCGGCGGGCGTCGGTCAGCATCAGATGTGGTCGGCCCAATTCATCGACTTCCAGAATCCGCGGACCTGGCTGAACTCGGGCGGCGCGGGGACCATGGGCTATGCCATCCCCGCGGCGATGGGCGCGAAGGTCGGGCGCCCCGA
>CAIWTL010000335.1 GCA_903915555.1 uncultured Micrococcales bacterium
AAGGCCCGTCGCCGGGCGCACAGGGAACAACACCGTTCCGCCTTCCGGGATTCCCGCTGGGCGCTCCCCCAAACCGCGCGCAGGTGTCGCACGGGACGGCCAGGTGGGGAGCGTGTCCCGTTCGGCCTGACTGGACCGCCGGGCGCCGTCACGATGGGCGCATGAAGTTCTATGCCGATACCCCGGGGCGCCGGGGCCGACAACTGTTCGCGGATGTGGGTTTCGTCATCTGGTGCGTGGTCTGGATCTGGCTCGCCGTCCGGTTCTACGAGGTCGTCCTGCTGCTCGGCGCACCCGGTGCCGCCATCGAGTCGGCGGGCACCGCGCTGGAGAGCAACATGGTCTCGGCGGGGGAAGCCATCGACGGCCTGCCGGTGGTGGGGGAGAGCGTACGGGGGCCGTTCGACCGGATGAGTGAGGCCGGACTGGGGATCGCGGATGCCGGGCGCGCCCAACAGGACGCGGTGGCCCGCGTCGCCATGGTGTCGGCCACCCTGCTGGCGTTGGGTCCGATAGCGACCCTGGCGGTCCTGTGGCTGCCGTTGCGCGTACGGTTCATCCGCCGGATCAACGCGTCGCAGCGGTTGCTGGACCGGTCCCTGGATCTGGATCTGTTCGCCCTCCGCGCGCTGGCCCGGCAGCCGGTCACCGTGCTGGCCGAGGTCGCCCCCGACCCCATGGCTGCCTGGCGGGACGGTGACGAGGCCGTGACGCGAGCCCTCGCCGAACTGGAACTCCGCGACGAGGGGCTACGGATTCCGTCGCCGTCGTCGGCCTGAAGCCACGGATCACTTGTTTCCCTGGCGACGGGAGCGATAGGGACGCCTGCATAGTTGATCTTCGCGCTATCGTCGTGGGGACACGGGGAGGCTGTCGCAGTGGTCATGCAACGGGACATCACGCAACGGCGCCGACAGCCGGTGCAGAAGCGATCCCGGGAGACTTTCGAGCGGATCTGTGCCGCGGCGTCGGAGATCCTGATCGAGTCCGGTCTGGAAGCCCTCAACACCAATGCGGTGGCGGACCGGGCCGACATCAGCATCACGGCGGTCTACGCCTACTTCCCGGACAAGTTCGCGATCCTGCACGAGCTCTTCCTGCGGTCCGAGGCGCGGTGGAGGGCGGCGATCGACCCGGCCCTCCGGGAGACCGAGTCGGTCGACGACTACATCCTGCTCTTCCGCGAGGCGACGCGCCGGAGCGCCCAGGCGCGGACGGACGACGCGGAGTACCGCGCATTGCGCAGCGCGGTCTGGGCCGTCCCGGAGTTGGCAGCCCTGCAGGAGCAGGTCCGGGCCGAGTCGGCGCGGCGCCTGGCCGACGGGATGCGGCGACGCAGCCCCCGTCTCAATGCCAGGCGGGCCCAGCGTGCGGCCAAGGCGCTCGTCATGTCGGCGGATGCGGCGATCGACGACGCCACCCGCAACGGCAGCCTCGACCGTGCGCAACTGGACGAGGTCATGCTCATGCACGAGCTCTACCTGCGGGAACTGCTCGAGGGCTGACGGACCCTGCTGTCCCGCGCTCCGTCCGTGGCCTGTCGCCGGTTCACCCCGGGCCTTCCGAGCGGGCTTGCGCGGGTGCGCCCGGATAGTCTCACCGTGACCTCAGGAGACCAGATGGACGACCCGTCCCCGGCCCCCCCGTGGCCCGACCTCGACGACCGTGTCATGCCCGACGCCCACATCAACACCGCCCAGTTGCGGTTCGACCACTGGGCGCGGGTCCGGGAGGCGGCCAACCGGTTGTGCGCCGACCCCGACGACCAGGAGTTGATGGATCGGATCAACCATCATCTCGACCTCCTCGAGACCTTCGAGCCGTTCTTCGCGTTCCCCGGTCCTGAGGCGCTGGAGTCCGCCCGACGGCTGCTCGCGGGGCGCAACTTCGCGTTGCTCGCCGAGCAGATGGACCGGCTCGACTTCCTTCTCAGCCAGTTGGGTGACGCCGCGGCCACGCTGGACGACGCCTTCGACCTCGCCCTCGATGCCGACGAGCTCGTCGCCGAGGCCGGGGGGCGCCACTACTTCACCGTCCTGCTGGCCGACTCGCTGACGCCCCGCCAGATGCGCGACATGCGTCGGGAGATGCGGGAGGCGCGGGGGTCGGAGGACGAGTTCGCCTACGAACTGCTGCAGGTGCCGTCCGTCGAGGATGCCTTGGCCGCAGTCACCGCCAACCCCCAGATCCAGGCCGTGTGGATCCGGTCGGACCTCCCGTTGCGCTCCTCCCATCCCCTCGCGGTCTTCCGCGACCGCGCGGACACCATGGTTGAACTCGAGCGCATCCTCGGTGTCCATCAACACGGTCCGATGCTCGCCCGGATGATCCGGGACATCCGGCCGGAACTCGATCTGTATCTGACGGTCGACGCGGAAGGCCATCTGACGCAGTCCGCGGACCAGGCGAAGGTCAACCGCATCTTCTACCGCCGGGAACATCCCAGTGAGATCCACATGGCGACCCTCGACGGCGTGCGGCGCCGCTATCGGACGCCCTTCTTCGATGCCCTGAAGAAGTACGCCCAGCGACCCATCGGCAACTTCCACGCGCTGCCCATCGCCCGCGGGAACTCGGTGTTCAACTCCGCCTGGATCAAGGACATGGCCGAGTTCTACGGGGAGCACATATTCCTCGCCGAGACATCGTCCACGGTCGGCGGTCTGGACTCCCTGCTGTCCCCGACCGGGACCCTGCGGGAGGCGCAGGACGCCGCGGCGCGCGCCTTCGGATCCAAGGAGACGTTCTTCGCCACCAACGGCACATCGACGTCGAACAAGATCGTCGTCCAGGCGCTGTGCCGGCCAGGTGACGTCGTGCTGATCGACCGGGACTGCCACAAGTCGCACCATTACGGCCTGGTGCTGTCCGACGCCTACCCCGTGTACCTGGACGCCTATCCGCTTCCGGAGTACGGCTTTTACGGCGCGGTGGAGCTCCGCACCATCAAGGAGCAGTTGCTGGCCTTCAAGCGGGCCGGGCGACTGGACGACGTCCGTATGCTCCTGCTCACCAACTGCACCTTCGACGGCATCGTCTACAACCCGTTCCGGGTCATGCAGGAGGTCTTGGCCATCAAGCCGGACATGGTCTTCCTGTGGGACGAGGCGTGGTACGCCTTCGCGCAGTTGTATCCGACCTACCGACGGCGCAATGCCATGTGGAGCGCGGCGCAGTTGCGCCGCATGCTGAACTCGGGACCCTACCGCGAGCAGTACCGGGAGTGGCGGGAGTGGTTCGACTCCCTCGATCCCGACGACGACGCGACGTGGCTCGACAACGCCCTGATGCCGGACCCGGAACTGGCCCGGATCCGGGTCTATGCGACGCAGTCCACCCACAAGTCGCTGTCGGCGTTGCGGCAGGGATCGATGATCCATCACTGGGACGAGGACTTCGCCTCGGACGTCTCCGAGTCGTTCCACGAGGCCTACTTCACCCACACCACGACGTCGCCGAACTACCAGATCCTGGCCTCCCTGGACCTCGCGCGCCGCCAGGTGGAACTCGAGGGATACGGCCTGATGTGCAATGCCATCCAGATGGCCCTGGTGGTGCGGCAGCAGATCGCGGCCGACCCACTGCTCAACCGCTACTTCCGTGTGCTCGATCCGGCCGACATGATTCCCGGACACTGCCGCCCGGAGGAGATGACCTATCGCGACAAGGCCGGACTGCGGGCGCCGGTCCAGCTCATGCGAGCCTTCATGGCCAACCAGTTGGTGCTCGATCCGACGCGGTTGACCCTCTATGTGGCGGAGACGGGCCGCAGCGGCGATGCCTTCAAGGTCGACGACTTGATGGACCGGTTCGGTATCCAGGTGAACAAGACCGCCACCAACAGTGTCCTGCTCATGACAAACATCGGTACCACGTGGTCGGCCATCGACAATCTCCTCGCCGCCCTGCGGGACATCGCCCGCAACCTGGATCAGCAGCAGCGGGAGAGCAGTCCTGCGGAGTTGGCGCTGTTCGAGCACGAGGTGGCCCGGCTACGGGACGAGGTGGCCCCGCTGCCCGACTTCAGCGAGTTCCACCCCGCCTTCCGACCGCACACCGATACTCCCGAGGGCAATATCCGGAAGGCGTTCTTCCTCGCCTACGACGCGGGCAACCATGAGTACGTGCCACTGGCCGAGGCTCTGGCGGTGATCGGAGCAGGGAGGACGCTCGTCTCCTCGAAGTTCGTGATCCCCTACCCGCCGGGGTTCCCGGTGCTGGTGCCCGGTCAGGTGATCAGTGCGGAGATCGTGGAGTTCATGCTGGCGCTGGCGATCGAGGAGATCCACGGCTTCCGTCCGGAGCTCGGACTTGCGGTGTTCACCGAACAGGCGATCGCGCAGGCGGCAGAATCCGCCGTGTGACCTCCGCCGAATTCGCCACGGCCCTGCTGGGGTGGGACAACGTCTATCTGTTGGTCGGGGGGATGGCCGCGACGTTGACGGGACTGCTCTTCGTCGCCGTGTCCATCAACATCACCGACGTGATGAGCGACGAGCGGCCGGGGCTGCGCGGCAGCGCGATCAGGACCTTCAACCAGTTCCTCCTGCTGATCGAGATCTCCATCGTGATGCTCATCCCCCAGCAGTCCCCCCTGACGCTCGGGATCGTCGTCGCGGTCCTCGGCCTGGTTGCACTGGTCATCACCATGCTCAGTTCCCGGGGGGTCATGAGGGCGCAGGGGAGGAGGGTCGTCTCCCTGGTCACCTCGAACGTGCTGTTCATCGGCTTCGTGATCTGTGGGGTCCTGGTGATCGTCGGAGGGGCGCAGACGCTCTTCGTCCTGATGTCGCTCGTCATCGCGACACTCATCAGTTCGGTGTTCGACGCCTGGGCCCTGCTCGTCGAGGTCGGCCGCGACATGGCGCGGAAGGAGACCCCCGGCACCCCATGACCCGACCGGCGGGCCGCCTCACCCGGGGGGTGGGGGCGGGGGCAGGTCATAGCGGGGAGGGGTGCGTGAGAACCGCACCGGATGCGCGACCGCCCGGTGATGGTCACCCTCCCGCTCGATGTCCACCACAGGGGAGAGCCCCAGTGACTCGGCGAGTTCCACCGCCTCGTCGATCGAGTTGACCCGTCCTGCGGGGACCCGGGCCGCGGCGAGGTCCACCAGCCAAGCGTGGGCCGGCCGCAGCCGCAGGGCGTCGGTGAGCGCTTCGGTGAGTTCCGCCCGGTGTGCCACGCGATCCGCGTTGTGGCGGAAGCGGTCATCGTCGGCGAGACCGGGGCACCCGACGACCTCGCACAAAGAGCGGAACTGCCGGTCATTGCCGGCGCACACCATGATCGTGCGATCGGCGGTGGGGAACGTCTCGAACGGCGCGATCGACGGGTGGCTGTTGCCGATGAGGCCGGGAACGGTGCCGCCCTCCACGAAGGCCTGTGCCTGATTGGTGAGCGCGGACAGCAGGGACTGCAGCAGGGTGACATCCACCCGCTGACCTATGCCGGTGGTGTCGCGATGGTGCAGCGCTGCGAGGATGCCGAATCCGGCGTGGAGTCCTGCGATGATGTCGACGAGTGCCACTCCGGTCTTGCTGGGCACACCGGGTGGGCCCGTCACGCTCATGAGCCCCCCGACCGCCTGAACGACGGGGTCGTAGCCGGGGAGTTCGGCGCCCGCGCCGTCGCCGAACCCGGTGATGGAGCAGTAAATGAGACCCGGGTTGCCGGCCGCGAGATCCTGGTAGCCGCACCCGAAGTGCTCCATCGTGCCGGGTGTGAAGTTCTCGATCACCACGTCGGCGTCTGCGGCGAGTTGCCGGGCGGCGGCCGCGCCCTCGGTGGTGTCCAGATCCAGCGCGACGGACGTCTTGTTGCGGTTGACCGAACGGAAGTACGTGGCACGCCCCGCGGTGTCGAAGGGCGGCCCCCAAGAGCGGGTGTCGTCACCCGTCATCGGCCGTTCGATCTTCACCACCCGGGCGCCGAGATCGGCCAGCAGCATCGTGGCGTACGGACCGGCCAGCACTCGCGTGAAGTCGGCGACGAGGATGTCGGACAGGGCTCCGACCGGCGGCCCGTCAGCCATCAGCGGTAGGCCGGGATACCCGTGAGGGACTCGCCCACGACGAGGGTGTGCATCTCGTTCGTGCCCTCGTAGGTGAATACCGACTCGAGGTTGTTCATGTGGCGGATCACGGGATACTCCAGCGTGACGCCGTTGGCACCGAGGATGCTGCGGGACTCGCGGGCGATGTCGAGAGCGGTCCTCGCGTTGTTGAGTTTCCCGACGCTCACCTGTTCCGGGCGGATGCGGTGTTCGTCCTTCAGCCGGCCCAGGTGGAGGGCCAGGAGCATCCCGTTGCCCAGGGCGACGCCCATGTCGGCCAGTTTGCGCTGCGTCAGTTGGAACCCGGCGAGGGGCCGATCGAACTGCTCGCGGGTGATCGCGTAGTCGATGGCGGTGTCCAGGCAGTCGCGGGCGGCGCCGAGGGTCCCGAAGACGATGCCGAAGCGGGCTTCATTGAGGCACGACAGTGGGCCCTTGAGTCCGCCCACCCCCGGTAGAACCGCATCGCCGGGGAGTCTGACGGAGTCGAACACCAACTCGGAGGTGACTGAGGCCCGCAGCGACATCTTGCGGTGGATGAGGTTCGCGGTGACACCCGCAGTATCCATCGGGACGACGAACCCGCGGATCCCCTCGTCGGTGCGCGCCCACACCACCGCCACGTCCGCGACGTTGCCATTGGTGATCCACATCTTGGAACCGTCGAGGATCCAGTCGTCCCCATCGCGTTTCGCCATGGTCCGCATGCCGCCGGGGTTCGAGCCGAAGTCGGCCTCGGTGAGGCCGAAACACCCGAGCGACTGCCCGGAGGCCAGTACCGGTAGCCATGTCTGTCGCTGGTCCTCGGAGCCGAACGCGTGGATCGCATACATCGCCAGGGATCCGGTGACGCTGACCAATGACCGGATGCCGGAGTCGCCGGCCTCCAGTTCGAGACAGGCCAGGCCGTAGTCGACGGCGCCCAGGCCCGCGCACCCGTATCCGGTCAGGTGCATGCCGAGCAGTCCCATGGCGCCCATCTCCCTGGCCAGCTCCCGCGCGGGGATCTCACCGGACTCGAACCATCGGTCGATCTCGGGCCGGATGCGGTCGTCGACGTAGCGCCGGACCGTGTCCCGGATCGCGATCTCCTCGGCCGTGAGGAGGTGGTCGATGTCGTAGAGCTCGAAAGGATGCTGGGCATGCGGCATGGGGTCTCCTACGGTTCGCCGTCAGGCTACCGGAAGATCGACGGAATCAGTCGTGGCTGATGCTGCTCGCGACGGAATCCGGCCCTTCAGGCAGGACTGGATGCGGTTTCACGGTGCAGCGCGCGGTAGGCGCGGTACCCGACGGCCACCACGAGCGCCGTCACGATCGGGCTGGCGATCACTCCCCCCGAACCGCCGCTGACCCAACTCGCGGCGGTCGGGATCAGGGACAGTAGCGCGGCCGGTTCCGAGCCCCCGCTGGTCGGGATCCCGAGCACCCCGGTCTCGAACCAACTCCACCCCGCCTGCACCCCCATCGCCAACCACAGCGACCCGCGGGTGAGGGCCACGAGGGCCAACACCATCCCGATGAGGACCAGGTTGAGAAGCGCCATCAGGTCCGTGGCCCCCGCGCTGGCAGCCCGGACGGCGGCCCACAGGACGGCCTGTCCGGCGATCGCGGTCCAGGCCGCCAGCCGCAGGCCGGTGGCCTGCAGCAGGAATCCCCGGGTGAGGGCCTCCTGCACGGCCGCGACGAAGAGCCACACCGGCACGAGGATCACCGCCGGCAGGAGCGCACTCCACCGGACCGCCCCGGACTCGGTGGGAGTGAGATGGACCGCGCCGAGGATGAGGAGAACGACAGTGACGACTGCCGACAGGGCGACGCCCACACCGAAGCCACGCAGCACCTGTCCGCGGTCGG
>CAIWTL010000336.1 GCA_903915555.1 uncultured Micrococcales bacterium
CAGACCGTCCGGGTTGATCAGCTCCGTGTCGATGAACTCCCCAGCGGAGACGGCCAGGGGACGGGCACGACCATTCTCGACGCGACCCACGGCGGCAGCCAGCAACCCGGTCGACCCGGTCGAGCAGGCGTGCAGATTTCGGCCCCCCTCCACCCACAGCACACCTCCGCGTCGCACGCCCTGGCTCACGAACCGCAGCGACGCCTCCGCTCGACGCAGCCAGGGACGGTTGATCGGGTCGTCGGTCAGCAGGGCCCGTTGCGCGCACGCCAGGCCGATCCAGGCGTTGTCGTCGTAGTAGCGCCGGCCGACGATGGGGAAGTCGCCGAATCCGTCCGCCTTCCGGTAGCGCCGGAAGGACAGCCACACCAGGTCGGGGGCGTAGTGGCCCGCCGGGATCCCGGCGGCGTCGACGAGGACCGCGGCATGCAGCACCTGGCTGAGCGGCCACGCCGGGACCACCCGGACCTTGCCCGGCTCGTGCACGCGGGCTCCGCGCACGGGCAACGCCTGCCGGGAGGCGGCAGCGAGGTCCTGCCACGCCTCGGCCGCCCATTCGCCCCACGGTCGTGAATCCGCCACACCGGATCGTCCCCCACTCAGCGGGCCCGACGCGCGCCGGTGACCCCCGGCATCCACCGGCGGTCGCCGGCAGGTGGCGGCCGGCGGTTCAGTCCAGGGCCGGGTAGACCGTCCCGGTGTTCTCGTCGGTCTCGTAGATGACCGACGGCGGCCCGACGATGTTGGGATCCGGGGTCCCGACGACGGACTCGTCCTTCTCCGGGTAGTCCAACTGCGACAGCACCCAGCGCATCGCCTCGAGGCGCCCGCGCTTCTTGTCGTTGCTGCGCACCACGGTCCACGGCGCCCATTCGGTGTCGGTGTACCAGAACATGGCTTCCTTGGCCTGCGTGTAGGAATCCCACCGGTCGAGCGATGCCAGGTCCATGGGGGACAACTTCCATTGCCGCACGGGGTCGATCCGGCGGATGGTGAAGCGGGTGACCTGCTCCTTGCGGGACACCGAGAACCAGAACTTGAACAGGATGATCCCCGAGCGCACGAGCATCCGTTCGAACTCCGGGGTCTGGCGCATGAACTCGTCGTACTCCTCGTCGGCGCAGAAACCCATCACCCGCTCCACACCCGCACGGTTGTACCAACTGCGGTCGAAGAGAACGATCTCCCCGTCACTGGGTAGATGCTTGACGTAGCGCTGGAAGTACCACTGGCCCTTCTCCTTCTCCGTGGGCTTGGTGAGGGCGACCACCGTGGCACCGCGGGGGTTGAGGTGCTCCATGAAGCGCTTGATGGTGCCGCCTTTGCCCGCGGCGTCCCGTCCCTCGAACAGCATGCAGATCTTCTGCCCGGTCTCCTTGACCCACGACTGCATCTTGAGCAGTTCGATCTGCAGGAGGCGCTTGGTCATCTCGTACTCGCGCCGCGTCATGCGCACGTCGTACGGGTAGCCCTGCTTCCACGTGTCGACCGGCGTCCCGTCAGGACCGATCAGCACGGGATCATCGACCTCGTCCCAGGTACCGGTGACGGTGAGCCCGCGTTCCTCGAACTCGTGGTCGTCGAGGTCCTGCAACGAGTTGATGATGTCGTCGAGGTCCATGACGGCCTCGATGTCGAAGTAGTGCTCGTCCGACAAGGCGTCTCCCTCTGAGTCCGGCGAATCCATCCCGAAGAAGGCGTGGTTTCTGGTTCAGGAGTGACTGTATTGCCCCCCGTTGCGGCATGCGCGTCCTTACCCAGTGTTCATCTGCACCCGTCTCCGGAGACGGGGGGCAGCGCCGGAAGAGGCACGGCCGGATCAGCGGGCGGAGGCCCGCAGCTCGCCGACCGAGGGCATCTCGAGCGGACTCCCGAGACTCCAGTCGGTCACCTGGGGCAGGTCCTCCAGATAGTCGACGATGTGAGCGGCGTGCCGCGCCAACTGCACCTCGCACCAC
Organism: uncultured Micrococcales bacterium; assembly: GCA_903915555.1. GTDB lineage: Bacteria > Actinomycetota > Actinomycetes > S36-B12 > CAIWTL01. The sequence goes on from CAIWTL010000336.1 coordinate 1,959, forward strand.
TCGTACAACTCCGCCGACCCGGGCACGGCGCGTCCCGCGTTGTTGATGGCGTCCATGACGAGGTGGTAGCGACTGGCCCTGTTGCGCACCACCATGTCGAACGGACTCGTCGTGGTGCCCTCCTCGATGAAGCCCCGTACCCGGAACCGATCGGCATCAGGACGGCCGTGGACGAGTTGGTGGACGGCACCCGGGTAGCCGTGGAAGGCGAACACCACGTCGACGTCATCGGTGAAGAGCTCCTCGAAGTAGAGGTCACTCATACCGTGCGGATGGTCCTTGGGACGCCGAAGCGTCATGAGGTCCACGACGTTCACCACTCGGACGCGCATCTGCGGCAGTCGCTGCTTGATGATCTCCGCGGCGGCCACGGTCTCCATGGTGACGACGTCCCCCGCGCACGCGAGCACGATATCGGGGTCGGCGCTACCGTCGTCATTGCCCGCCCATTCCCACACCGAGGCCCCCCGGGCGCAGTGCTCGACCGCCTCCGCCATCGAGAGGTACTGGAGTTGCGGCTGCTTGTCGATCACGATCAGGTTCGTGTAGTCCTCGCTGCGGAAGCAGTGGTCGGCGACACTGAGCAGGGTGTTCGCGTCGGGCGGCAGGTACACGCGCGCGATCTCGCCGCGCTTGGTGATGACGTTCTGGATCAGCCCCGGACCCTGATGGCTGAAGCCGTTGTGGTCGTTCCGCCAGCAGGTGCTGGTCAGCAGGATGTTGAGGCTCGGGACGGGCTTGCGCCAGTCGAGATGGACCCCCTCCTCCAACCATTTGCTGTGCTGGATGGTCATGGACGCGCTCACCATGGCGAATGCCTCGTAGGTCGCGAACAGGCCGCGGCGACCGGTCAAGGTGTAGCCCTCGAGCCAGCCGTGGCAGTTGTGCTCGCTCAGCACCTCCATCACACGCCCCTGCGGCGAGATCTTCTCGTCCCGCGGGATGACGCGTTCCATGAAGGTCCGGTCGCTGGCCTCGAATACCGCCCCAATGCGGTTGGAGTTGGTCTCGTCGGGACAGAAGACGCGGAACGCGGTGGGGTTGCGGGTGTAGAGGTCGCGCATCATGTCGCCCAGCACCCGCGGGCTCTCCATGCGCTGGGTCGCGGGGACCGGCACGTCGACGGCGTAGTCGCGGAAGTCCGGATAGTCCAGCGGGTGACGTTCGGCATTGCCGTTCGTGTACGGGCTGGCGGTCATGGCCTTGGCGCCGGTCGGATTGGCCGAGCGGACCAACTCGACGGGCGAACCGTCCCCATCGAACAGGTCCTGCGGCTGGTACGACAACAGCCAGTCCCGCAGGATCCGCAGGTGCTCCGGGTTCTCCTTGACCCCACTCAGCGGGACCTGGTGGGAACGCCACGAATCGACGACCTGGACCCCATCGACGACAGCCGGCCCGGTCCATCCCTTGGGACTGCGCAGGACGATGAGGGGCCACCGGGGCTGTGCGGTCACACCACCACCGGAGCGGGCCTCCTGCTGGATCTCCCGGATTCGGTCCACGGCCTTGTCCAGCGCCGCGGCGAACCGGTGGTGCATCCCCGGAAGGTCATCGCCCTCGACCTCCAGGACCTCATAGCCGTGACCCCCCAGCAGTCGGCGCAGATCCGCCGGATCCTTGCGCGCCAGAACGGTGGGTCCGGCGATCTTGTACCCATTGAGGTGCAGGACGGGCAGTACCGCACCATCGTGTTCCGGGTTGAGGAACGAGATCCCCTTCCAGGATCCTTCGAGGGGCCCTGTCTCCGCTTCACCATCCCCGACGACCGCGAGGCTGATCAGGTCGGGATTGTCGAACGCCGCGCCGAAGGCGTGGGTGAGTACGTACCCCAGTTCCCCACCCTCATGGATGGATCCAGGGGTTGTCACGCTGACGTGGGACGGGATACCGCCGGGAGCACTGAAACGGCGACAGAGGAGTTCCATCCCCGCGCCGTCCCGGGGCGTGTCGGGATACGCCTCGGCCCACGTCCCCTCCAGCCACGAGGCGGCGGTGATGGCGGGACCGCCGTGACCCGGACCCGCGAAGTAGACGGCATCGATGTCCCGTTCGCGGATGACCCGCGACATGTGGGCGTAGATGAAGGCCAGCCCCGGCGACGTCCCCCAATGACCCAGCAGGCGCGGCTTGATGTCGTCCGCGGTGAGCGGCTCGCGCAGGAGCACGTTGCTCTGCAGGTAGATCTGGGCGACCGTCAGGTACATGTCGGCACGCCACCACGCGTCGAGCCGGGCCAGTTCCTCGTCGGACAGGTAGGTGTCGGTCATCGGTTCCCTCTCGTGCGGATCGGCAGCGGCCCGGTGGGCCCGATTCTGCTCAGCACGCACCCGCGTCGCACCCGGTACACCACCGACCGGACGGGGGCGGTGCGGCGTTCATCGGGCAGCTCACGGAGCGGACGGTGAGGAGTGCGGCGACTCCAACTCCTCCGCCAGCACGTCCGCGGTCAGGCGGTACCGCCCGATGAGCAGCAGGCTGAGGACCATCGCCACGGCGGGCACCACCGCCAGTGCGACCACGATGCCGGTCAGTGCGGTGCCCGACTGGGTCGTCCCCTCACCACCGGCCGAGGACACGAAGCCGAACAACCCGAGGACGAGACCGACGATCCCGGGTCCCACCGCGAAGGCCGCCGTCTCGCCCGCAGTCCACAGTCCGGTGAGCATGCCGGACCTCCGCTCCCCACTGCGGGCCTCGTCGACCGCCACGGTGTCCGGCAGCATCGCCAGCGGGAACAACTGCATCCCCGCATAACCGACACCCATGAGGGCGATGAGGGCGATGACCCCTGCATAGGGGAGCACCTGCGCCGCCAGCAGGCCCAGGGCCCCCGCCAGATAGAGCAGGGTCGCCACCCGGAACCCGCGGGTCTTTCCCCAGGTGCGACCCCACCGGTTCCATAGCGGCATCACCAGGATCGCCGGGGCCACGAGGGCGGCGAAGAGCACCGACTCGGCGCCCGGGTTCTGCAGGATGTAGCGCGCCAAGTACGGCACGGTGGCCAACATCGCGGCGTTGGCGAGCGCCTGCAGGACGAACGCCCCCCACAGCGGAAGGAAGTAGGGGTTGCTCCGGGCGGCCCGCCACGCCACGAGCAGGTTGGCCGAACCGGACGGCACCGCCGATCGGGGCGCGCGCCGCGTCCCGACAACGGTCAGCAGCATCGTCACCCCCATGAAGAGGCCGATCACCACGGCCATCAGGGTGTGACCGCTGTACCCACCACCACCGGCGTTGACGAGTACCGGCGCCAGGGCTCCGGAGATGAGGATCCCCAGTGTCAGCGCGACGATGCGCCAGGCGACCACGGACGTGCGCTCGTCGTAGTCATCCGTCATCTCGGCCGGCATGGACACGTAGGG
>CAIWTL010000337.1 GCA_903915555.1 uncultured Micrococcales bacterium
GGGGTCTCGTGGGACGCCGGAACCGACGAAGACGCCGAGGGTGCGGCGGAGGCCTTCGAGTCGGGGGTCGCGCTCGTCCCCGGGCTGGTGCCTGCCCTGTCACCCGGAACCGTCGAGACGGCGTGGTCGCTCTTCCGGGAGTGGTGGCGGCGCACGGGGCTCGGTTCCGATGCCGCCCGGGGCCTGGCCGTGACCCCTTCGTGCGGGCTGGCGGGCGCCCGCGGCGACGTCGCCCGAGCCGCCCTGGCGGTCACGCGGGAGGTGCGCGCCCGACTGCCCGAGTGGGACGGCTCCTGAGCCCGTAGAGTCTGCCGGGACACGACCTGCTCTGGTGAGGACCGATTCGTGGATGACACCCGATCTCATGCGATGCAGCGCTGGACGGAGTTGGTCGATCTGATCAACACCGCCCGGCAGCAGTACTACGGCGAGGATCACCCGACGTTGTCGGACGCCGAGTACGACACCCTCTTCCGCGAGCTCCAGGCACTCGAGGCCGAGTTCCCCGAGCTGGCCGGCGGAGAGTCTCCCACCCAGACGGTCGGCGGTGAGCGGGCGGGCATGTTCGCTCCGGTGGAGCATCTGGAGCGGATGCTGAGCCTGGACAACGCATTCAGCGTCGACGAGTTGCAGGCGTGGCTGGGCCGGGTGCGCAAGGACCTGGGGTTCCTGCCCGCCTTGCTGTGTGAGTTGAAGATCGACGGGCTCGCCGTCGATCTGGTGTATCGCGACGCCCAACTGGTGAGTGTGGCGACCCGGGGGGACGGCCGGGTGGGGGAGGACGTCACGTACAACGCACAGTTCATCCCCGGGATCCCGCAGCGGCTTCACCCCGCCGACGACCTCCGCGTCCCGGAACTGCTGGAGGTGCGTGGGGAGGTGTTCTTCGACAGGACCGCTTTCGAAGAGATGAACGCCGAGATGCTGGCTGCCGGCCGCACCCCGTTCGCCAACGCGCGCAATGCCGGAGCGGGGTCGCTGCGGCAGCGGGTCGACCGCCGCGAGGAGGATCTGGCGGCAGCGCGGCAGTCCAGTGCCGGATCGGCCCGATCCGCGGGGAAGATCGCCCGGTTGCAGGCGGACCTGGACCGGTCGGTCCAGCGGTTAGGCCGCCTCCGGCTCACCGTCCACGGAGTCGGCCGCACGGCGGGCTGGCGTCCGGCCACTCAATCGGGCGCCTACGAGGCGATGGCCGCCTGGGGGCTGCCCACCGCGGGAACCGCCGCCGTTGTCGACACCGACCAGACGCTGCTGGAGTACGTCGAGCAGTACGGCGCGTCGCGACACGACCTGGACCACGAGATCGACGGGGTGGTCGTCAAGGTCGACGACATCGCCACGCAGCGACGGATGGGAGCCACCTCCCGCGCCCCCCGGTGGGCGATCGCCTACAAGTACCCACCCGAGGTCGTGCGCACCCGACTGCTGGACATCGAGGTCAACGTGGGACGGACCGGCCGCGTGACACCTTTCGCGATCATGGAACCGGCCCTTGTGGCGGGATCGACGGTGTCGATGGCGACCCTGCACAACGCCAACGAGGTGAGACGAAAAGGCGTGCTGATCGGCGACATGGTGTTCCTGCGCAAGGCGGGGGACGTCATCCCCGAGGTCCTCGGCCCGGTGGTCGAAGAGCGCGATGGCTCCGAGCGGGCGTTCGTCATGCCCACCCACTGTCCGGCGTGCGGCACCGAACTGGCCCCCGAGAAGGAGGCCGACATCGACATCCGGTGTCCCAATGTCCGCTCGTGTCCGGCGCAACTGCGGGAACGCGTCTTCCATGTCGGCTCACGGGGTTCCATGGACATCGAGGGGCTCGGATGGAAGGCCGCTGTCGCCCTGCTCGACTGCGGGCTGGTCGACGACGAGGGTGACCTGTTCGGGCTCACCGCTGACGACCTGGCCATGTGTCCGTTCTTCACCCGCGCGGACGGGGGTCTGACCGCGAACGCCGAGGCGTTGCTCGGTCAGTTGGAGGTGGCCAAGGACCGCCCCTTGTGGCGCGTGCTGGTGGCGTTGTCGATCCGTCACGTCGGGCCCACCGCAGCTCGGGCGCTGGCGACCCGTTTCCGGTCCCTTCAAGCCATCCACGAGGCAACTGTCGAAGACCTGGCCGCCACCGAAGGGGTGGGTCCGATCATCGCGGACGCGGTGGCGGAGTGGTTCGCCGAGGACTGGCACCGGGAGGTCGTCGGTAAGTGGGAGCAGTCGGGGGTGTCTCTCGCGGAGCCGGAGAGCGAACTCCTGCCACAGACCATGGCCGGGCTGACTGTCGTCATCACCGGTTCACTGGCCGATTTCAGTCGTGACGGGGCCAAGGAGGCCGTGCTGGCCCGCGGTGGCAAGGTGAGCGGCTCCGTGTCGAAGAAGACCGACTACGTCATCGTGGGCGACAACCCCGGCAGCAAGGCCGACAAGGCCGCCGACCTGGGGCGGCCCATCCTCGACGAGGCGGCGTTCGTCGCGCTCCTCGCCGGTCAGCGACCCGAGGAGCCTGCGGGGGACGCCGAGTGATCCGCGTGGTGGCCGCGGTCATCGTCCGCACCGGCCCCGAGGGACAGCGGCAGGTGCTGGCGTGCCGGCGCACGCATCCCGAGGCGCTGGCGGGCAAGTGGGAGTTCCCGGGCGGAAAGGTCGAGCCGGGGGAGAGTGACGAGGCTGCGCTCCACCGCGAGATCGCCGAGGAGTTACGCATCGAGATCCACATCGATGGGCCCCTGGGTGGGGAACTGCCCATGATCGGGGGTCCCGGTGTGTGGCAGCCCTATATCGCCACGATCGTCGCGGGGGAACCCCGGCTCGTCGACCACGACGCCATGCGGTGGCTGACCTCTGGCGAACTGGGCGATGTCGAATGGCTGGCGAGCGACGTGCCGGTCATGGCCGACGTGGCCGCGCTCCTGCGGGTGCACCCGGACTGATCCGCGGCACCCCACCCAGCGCTGCGGGTCCTCGATTCAGTCGGGAAGGTGTTCGGTCATCCACCCGATGATGGTCTCGAGGACCTCCTCCTGTTCGGGTTCGTTGTGGGGTTCGTGGTACATGCCCTCGTACTCCACGAGCGTCACGTCTCCGGTGACCTGATCGGCGAACCTGCGACTGGCATCCGGCACCGTGAGCCGGTCGTCCCGACCATGCACGATCAACAGCGGGACCGGGAACGACGTCTGCGCCATCATGGTGTCCATCGCCTGGAAGGTCTGCTTGGCCAGACCCAACGATCCCTTGTCGTGCACCAGCGGGTCTGCGTTGTACGCCGCCACCACGGCGGGATCGCGGGACACCCCCTCGGAGTCCAAGCCGGTGGGGATCGTGATGCCCGGGACGAGTCCGCCGAGCAGGTTCGCCATGAAGAACTTCGCCTTCTGCTCCCGCAGTTCGGAGTCCAACGCGGGGGCGGACGACACGAGACCCACGATGGCCGGGCGCCGACGCACCACATAGGTCATGGTCATGAGGCCGCCGAGGCTGTGCCCGTAGAGGAAGAGCGGCTTGCCGGGGAACTCCGTCTTGGCATCCGCCACCAGGTCGGCGATGTCGCGGACCGCGGCGTCGACCGTGAGATCGCCGCGGGCGCCACCCGAGTGTCCGTGTCCCCGCATGTCCAGCGCGAAGACAGCGAAGCCGGCGTCGGTGAAGCGCTGCGCCACGTGTTCGTAGCGGCCCGAGTGCTCACCCAGACCGTGCACGAGGCACACCACGGCGAGGGGATCCTCGTCCGGGTACCACTGCTGCCAGAAGATCGTGGCGCCGTCGGAGGTCCGGTGGGTCTGCTCGTCATGTCGCATCCCGCCATTGTGCACCCGCGCCCCCGTCATGACGGCATACAACCCCCCCTAGGATGGGCGCATGTCCGACATCACCCGTGACGAGGTCGCCCACCTGGCGCGACTTGCCCGGCTCGATCTGCCGGAAGAGGACCTCACGCACTACGCGGAGCAACTCGACGTGATCCTCGATGCCGTCGCCGCCGTCTCGCAGGTAGCCGCAGACGACATCCCGGCGACGTCACACCCGGTCCCGATGGCCAATGTCTTCCGGGACGACGTCAACCGGGGGTGTCTGGACCGCGACGAGGTACTGTCGCAGGCGCCCGCCGCGGAGGACGGTCGGTTCCAGGTGCCGCGGATCCTCGACGACGAGGAGCCGTCATGACCGAGATCGTCCGCATGTCCGCCACCCAACTCGTGGAGGAGATGGCCCAGGGGAACCTCTCGTCCGTCGAGATCACCGAGGCCCACCTCGACCGCATCGACAGCGTCGATGGTGAGATCCATGCCTACCTGCACGTCGACCGTGACGGGGCACTCGCCACCGCCGCCGAGGCGGACGCTGCGCGCAACACGGGAGCCGACCTGCCGCCCCTCGCGGGCGTCCCCGTCGCGCTCAAGGACGTCATGGCGATGCGCGGCGTCCCCACGACCGTGGGGTCACGGATCCTCGACGGGTGGTTGCCGCCCTACGACGCCACGGTCGTGACGCAGTTGCGGTCCAACCTCATGCCCATCCTGGGGAAGACCAACATGGACGAGTTCGCGATGGGCTCGTCGACCGAGTACTCCGCCTACGGTCCGACGCGCAACCCCTGGGACACCACGCGCATCCCCGGTGGCTCCGGCGGAGGGTCCGCCGCCGCCCTCGCCGCCTTCGAGGCGCCGCTGGCCATCGGGACCGACACCGGCGGTTCCATCCGCCAGCCCGCGGCCGTCACCGGCACGGTGGGCGTGAAGCCGACGTACGGCGGCGTGTCCCGTTACGGCCTCGTCGCGCTCGCCAGTTCACTCGACCAAGCCGGACCCTGTGCCAGAACGGTGCGCGACGCCGCCATGCTGCACCGGGCCATCGCCGGCTACGACCCGATGGACTCCACCTCCATCGACGCGCCCGTCCCGGATTTCGTCGCGGCCGTGCGCGAGGGTGATGTCCGAGGTATGCGGATCGGACTCGTGACGGAGCTGTCGGGCGACGGCTACCAGGCGGGCGTGCAGCAGCGATTCACCGAGGCGGTGGAGCTGCTGGCCGGTCTGGGTGCGGAGATCGTCGAGGTGTCGTGTCCCAACTTCACCCACGCGCTCGGTGCCTACTACCTGATCCTGCCGAGCGAGGCGTCGAGCAACCTCGCCAAGTTCGACGGCATGCGGTACGGCCTCCGGGTCTCGGACGGCGACGAAGGCGTCGAGCAGGTGATGGCCCGTACCCGCGCCGCCGGATTCGGCGACGAGGTCAAGCGACGCATCATGCTCGGGACCTACGCGCTCTCCTCCGGCTACTACGACGCCTACTACGGTCAGGCGCAGAAGGTCCGGACGCTCGTGCAGCGCGACTTCGACGCGGCCTTCGCGGACTGCCACGTGCTGATCTCCCCGACCTGTCCCACCACAGCCTTCCCGCTGGGTGAGAAGGTCGACGACCCGCTGGCCATGTACCTCAACGACATCGCGACGATCCCCGTCAACCTCGCGGGCAACGCGGCACTGTCGATGCCGGTGGGGCTGGCTCCGGAGGACGGCCTCCCGGTCGGTCTGCAGATCATGGCCCCGCACCATCAGGACGCCCGCCTCTACTCTGTGGCCGGGGTGCTGGAAGGTGCGCTCGAGGACAGGTGGGGACGGCCACTCATCGAGGAGGTGGGCGCATGACCGCGATGGTGACCGTCGACGACGCCCTGACCCGCTACGAGCCCGTCATAGGACTCGAGGTGCACGTCGAACTCGGAACCGTGTCGAAGATGTTCTGCGGATGTCCCACCACGTTCGGCGGGGAGCCGAACACACAGGTGTGCCCCGTCTGCCTCGGACTGCCGGGATCCCTCCCGGTGGTCAACCGTGCGGCCATCGAGTCGACCATCCGCATGGGTCTGGCGTTGAACTGCGACATCGCCGAGTGGTGCAGGTTCGCGAGGAAGAACTACTTCTACCCCGACATGCCCAAGGACTACCAGATCAGCCAGTACGACGAGCCGCTGTGCACCGACGGATACCTGGACGTGACGGTGCCGCTGGCGGACGGCGGGTCCGAGGTCGTGCGGGTGGGCATCGAACGTGTCCACATGGAGGAGGACACCGGCAAGCTCACCCACACCGGTGGCGCCACCGGCAGGATCCACGGCGCCGACTACAGCCTCGTGGACTACAACCGCGCCGGTATCCCCCTCGTCGAGATCGTCACCAAGCCCGTCACGGGCACCGGTGGGCTCGCTCCCGCCGTGGCACGCGCCTACGTCGCCGCACTGCGCGACATCATGCGCAGTCTGGGTGTCTCCGACGTGCGCATGGAGGAAGGCTCGCTGCGCTGCGACGCCAACGTCTCACTCGCACCGCCGGGACAGCCCTGGGGTACCCGGACCGAGACGAAGAACGTGAACTCGCTGCGCTCCGTCGAGCGGGCCGTGACCTTCGAGATCCGACGCCAGGCCGGGGTCCTCGACGCGGGCGGCCACATCGTCCAGGAGACCCGCCACTTCCACGAGGACGACGGCACCACCACGCCCGGCAGGTCCAAGGAGGAGGCGGAGGACTACCGATACTTCCCCGAACCGGACCTCCTGCCGGTCGCGCCCGACCCCGCATGGGTGGACGAGTTGCGCACGACCCTGCCGGAACTGCCCGCCGCCCGACGGGCCCGTCTGCAGGAGCAGTGGGGGATCTCCGACTTCGACATGGACTCGCTCATCAACGCCGGTGCGGTCGAGTTGGTCGAGGCGACCGTGGCCGCCGGAGCCGACCAGGGTGCCGCCCGCAAGTGGTGGATGGGGGAACTGTCCCGGGCGGCGAAGGACCGTGGCGTCGAGCTGGCCGAGCTGGGCGTCACACCCGCCGATGTCGCGCGCATCGCGGATCTCGTCGGTCAGGGAACCCTCAACGACAAGCTCGCCCGCCTCGTGTTCGAAGGGGTGGCGGCCGGGGAAGGGTCCCCCGACGAGGTCGTGGCGGCCCGCGGGCTGGAGTTGGTGTCCGATGACACCGCGCTGCTCGCAGCGCTCGACGATGCGATCGCCGCCAACGAGGATGCCGTGGCGAAGATCAGGGACGGGAAGGTCCAGGCGGCCGGCGCGATCATCGGGGCCGTCATGAAGGCCACCCGTGGCCAGGCCGATGCCGCACGGGTCAGGGAACTCCTGCTGGAACGCCTCGGGGAATGAGCGCTTCGCGATGATCCTTGCTCAGCACGGGGTCGGCCTGTACCTGGAACTCCCGACGATCTTCATCGCGGCGTTCTTCGGGGCCGCCTACTTCGCGGTCAGGCGGGTGACCGTTCTCGCCGCCTTCGTGCTGGCACTCATCATCGGGCTGGGCGGCGGCATCTGGCGCGACATCATCCTGAACATCGAGCCTGCGGCCTTCCAGTACTGGTACTTCGTGCCCGTGGCGCTGCTCGGTGGAACGGTGGGGGTCCTCGTCCGGGATCGCATCGACAGCATCAAGCCGATCCCCTACGTGCGCAACCTCGCCACTGCGATGCTGCTCCTGATCGGCTTGGAGAAGGCCTACAGCTACGACAACCCCATCCTCTCCGTGGTTCTGATCGGGATGATCACGGCCATCGCGGGCACGGTCTCGGCGTCCCTGCTGAGTCGCAACGACCTCTTCCACCACAACGGTGGTGCGTTCACGACGCTGTGCCTACTGGTCGCCTCGGTCGTGTTCCTCGCCGCGGCGGCGACGGGCCGGATCTATCTCGCCGAAGTGGCGACACTCCTCTCCTTCGTCGCAATGCGGCACTGGGGCCACAAACGCGGTTGGACGGTGCCTCAACTCCCGTGGGAGCCGGCCATTCCCGAGACGCCCTCGGGGGCATCCGGGCCGGCCAACTGAGCCAGATCCGCCACCGACAGCACGAGGTCCGATGCGCGGGCGTCCTCATCCAGGTGGTCGGGACGTTTCGTGCCAACCAGCGGGATCACGTGGTCGCCCCGCTGGAGCAGCCACGCCAGCGACACCTGGGCGGGCGTGGCGCGGTGCCGGCGGGCCACGGCCTTGACCCGGTCGAGAACCGGGCGCCCGGCTGCGAGGGACTCGGTGCTGAACTGGGGCAACCGGGAGCGCAGATCCGTCCAGGCGAAGCGACGCCCCGAGGACAAGCCGCCCGTGAGGAATCCCCGGCCCAGCGGACTCGTCGCCAGGACGCTGATCGAGCGATCGGCGCACCAGTCGACCAGATCGCTGTTGCCCTGGCTCCAGAGGCTGAACTCGGTGAAGACCGCCGTGACGGGGAAGCGCTGCTGGATCCGTTCCACCATCCGGAGGTCGTCGGTCATCACGCCCAGCGCTCGGACCTTGCCCGTCTGCACGAGGGACGCCATGGCGTCCCAGGTCTCCTCGACGGGGACGTCCGGGTCGATGTCGTGCAGCGAGTACAGGTCGATGCAGTCGGTCTGCAGACGCCGGAGCGATGCATCCGCCGCCTCGCGGATGTAGTCGGGGCGCACGTTGCGGATCAGTTGGCCGTCGGAACGGCCCACCAGGCCCACCTTGGTGCTGATGACGGCGTCGTCACGGCCGCCCACGGCCCGACCGACGAGCAGTTCGTTGGTGAAGGGCCCGTAGGAGTCGGCGGTGTCGAGGAGCGTCACCCCCAGGTCGAGGGCCCGGCGGACGGTCTGTTCCGAGCGGTCGTCCTGCCGTTGGTCGACGTCGTAGACCCCGGTCATCGACATGCAGCCCAGGCCCAGACAGCCGACCTCGAGACCCCAGGAACCCAGCCGACGTGGCGCAACATACATGCCGGAACTCTATTCGGCCGGCACGCCCGCGACACTGGAGGGGTGATCGACCTGCACTGTCACATCCTCCCGGGCCTCGACGACGGACCCCGGGACCTGGCCGACAGTATCGCGATGGCCCATCAGGCCGACCGCGACGGGATCCACACCATCTGCGCCACACCTCACATCCGACACGACCACGACGTGCGGATCGAGCAGCTGCCCGACCGGGTCGCCGCACTCAACGCCGCTCTCGCGGAGTCCGGCGCCCGCGTCACGGTGCTCCCCGGGGGCGAGGTCGCGGAGACCATCGTGGAGCACCTGTCGGACCCCGAGCTGGCGGCGGTCGCGCTCGGTGGACGGTGGGTCCTCCTCGAGCCACGACCAGGGCCGTTGAGCGACTCGCTGGACCACTGCGTCGTCACGCTGCGGCAGCGGGGGTTCCGCAGCCTCATCGCCCACCCGGAGCGACACCTGTCGTCCGATCTGTTCGAGCGACTGGCGCGGCTGGTCGCCGAGGGGGCGCTCGTGCAGGCGACGGCCGCCACCATGATCGACCCGCCGGCAGACCGGGGGATGAGCATGCTCGCAGGGGCCGGGCTGATCCATGTACTCAGTTCGGACTCCCACCACCCCCGCCTCGGCCGGGAAGTGGCCATCGCGGCAGGGTTGCGTCGCCTGGGTGACATCGATCCGGTCGCCGAGTACGTGCCGTGGGTGCGTGACATCGCACCCGCTGCCATCATCGCCGGACAGGACCTCACCCCGCCGTACCCTCCTCGCTCTCGACCCGGACCGTGAGCCCGTCCACGACCTCCCGCATCCCGGTCCCCAGCCCACGTCGAAGGAAGTTCGCGGCCCCTGCGGCCATACCCCGGCTCACCGAGTCCAGCCAGGACTCCCCGGCCGCCCACGCGGTCGCGATGCCCGCCATCATCGAGTCGCCGCAGCCCTCGGGTCGACCGTGCTCGAAGACCGGCGGCTCCAGACGGAGTCTCGCCCCGGTCGGGGAGATGGCGTAGGCGGGCGCTCCGCCGCGCGTGACCACCACGGAACCGGCCCCGTCGCGGATGAGGGTGCTCATGGCGCTCTCCCGGTCCTCCGGGGAGTCGACCGGACCCGTCACGTACTGGGCCAGTTCCCAGTCGTTGATCTTCACCAGGTCGGGCCGACCGGCGAGCGCGTCCTGCAGCCGGGGCGGCGACAGGTCCACGAGGACCGGCGTGCCGGTGCGCCGCACGTCCGACACGAGGTCGCGGTAGTAGCCCTCCGGCAGGGCATCGCCGGGCAACGGGTTCGTGACCACGAGGACGTCCGCCGCGAGGGCCGCGGCGATCGTCGTGGAGAAGAGGTCATCCAGTTCGTGGCGCGTCGCCGGACCGGACCAGGCGGTGGCGACCGGCCGGCGGTCGCCACCACGGCGGTCGATCACGTAGCAGCCGGAGGTGGCGGTGCTGGCCAC
>CAIWTL010000338.1 GCA_903915555.1 uncultured Micrococcales bacterium
GCCTGCGGCACGCGCGCGAACCTGCGCTCGGCCTCCGCCGGCCGCAGGTAGTCGTCGAACTCGGGGACCAGGACGGACAGCGGGCGTCCGCCCGCTGCCCACCGGTCGAGGTCTCCGTCGTCGCTGAACCGCAGCGGCGGTGACAGGAGCACGGCCCCGCTGACCGGGTCGCGGTTGCCATGCCGCAGGACGACATCCGTCCCGAAGGACCATCCGACCAGCCACGGGTCGGGGAGTCCCGGGACGACCTCGGCGAGGATGGCCCCCAGATCCAGACCCTCCCCTCGGCACGAGTCGAACTCGCCCTCACTGCGCGCTGCGCCCTCACCGGCCCCCCGCAGATTCACTCGGACAACGGCGAGGCCCGCTAGGGCGGGAAGGCGCCACGCCATCTTCCGGAGGAGGTGGGACTCCATGGAACCGCCGTGCGTCGTGAGGGGGTGGACACACACGAGGGTGGCCAGGGGCGGGGTCCGTTCGGGTGTCGCGGTCTCCCCATGGAGGCGAAACCCATCGGCTGTCACGACCGACCAGCGGGTGCGCACCGCCGGGAGGACGCTCGAGGCGGTGATGGCGGTCACGGCAGGTCGACCTGGACGGTCGCGGTTCCTGCCGCCGCGGCCAGCACCGTGACCGTGCCCCCACCCCCGAGCCGTACCGTCTGGCCCGGTATCAGGGCTGCCTGCGAGGTGTCGGCGTCGGACTGACGGAAGACACGGTTCATGTACTGCGGGTAGACCAAGCCCTTGGGGGCGAGCATGAGCCGCACCCCGTACCCTCGCGTCGCGAAGGGCTCCGGGTACGCCATCGTGGCGGGATTCTCCCCCGCAGGCCGGTATTCCAGGACCCAGGCCGTGCGTCGACCGTCCGCGAGGACGGGAATCGCCAACGCCATCGTCCCGCCGGCCGGGTCGGGCGACAGCGAGCCCAGGGTGTAGGTCCCCGACGTCGTGATGCGGGCGAGGTTCCGGGGACCCAGGACGCCCAGACGGAAGAGGCTGAGCGAGTTGAACGTCCAGTCGGCGAAACGCGCGCCGGTGAGTCCGAATCCGTCCTTGGGCGGTTGACCCATCAGGTCGAGGTAGTCGCCGTAGTCGAACCAGTCCTGTCGGGAACTGTGCTGCGGCACCGGACGCTGCCAGGTCCAGTCTGCGGCACGGGGCCAGAATGCGGCGGAGTGCTCCAACCCGAGGGTGTGCCCGAGTTCGTGGGCGGTGATCCAGTCCTGCAGGCGCTGGGGATCACGCATGTCGAGGCCGTTGAGGTAGACCGCCCGCCCCCCGAGCAGCGCGACGCCCGCGTAGCGGCATCGGTAGCGCAGCGGCGACAGGTAGACCGCGACGGTGGCCCGATAGCGGGGCGGCGGCGAGTCCAGCCGACGGGCATACCTCTGATAGCGCGCATGGATCCGGTCCAGGTTGCAACTCAACGAAGCCGGCTGCGCCACGGGCGCTCGCCGATAGCCGACCGTGCCGAACGTGAACCGGCCCTGGGTTCGATCCGCCATCCGGGCCCCTACCCTGGTCGCCATCGCCCGGATCTGGCCCTCGCTGAATCGCAGCCGCATTCCCTTGACCGGGATCTCGACGAAGGACAAGCCGATCCGGATCGGCCGGCTCTGGGCCGACACCGGCGCACTCAGCTCCAGGCGCTCCTGCGGTGTGGTCGCGAGCACCTCGTCACGAAACTCCCGCGCCGACGCACCACCGGCGCTTCCCACGACCAGGAAACCGGCAACGCCCAACGCGACCGTCCTAGCCCGAAGCCTGCTCATACCCCAGTGTCCCACGCGTGGCGCGGCGGTCAGCGGGAGCGCTGCCAGCAACGGGTATGCCAATGCCGACGCTCGGCCATTCCGCCGTCCCCCACCGCGGGCCACACCACCACGTGCGGTTCGCCGACTGCCACACCATCCTCACACCATGGGCACACGTAGCGTTTGCGAGCATTGGCGCCGGGCACCTTCCGTACCCAGTACTCCCGCCCGGAGTGCCACTGCCGCTCCTCCGGCGGGGCAACGCCCCCGAGCGGACGAGAGGGCTGGCGGGGAGGCCGTCGACGTGCCATGCGAGATCCAATCACGCGATGTCCATCCCGTGCCATGTGTCCGCTCAGGCCACCGGCCGCCGTCTACCCTATGCTGACCGACTGTGGCAGCGGCAGCATCCGACCTGCGCGCGTTGATCGCGAGTCGACACAACGTCATCTGCGCGGCAACCCGTGATGAGGGGGCGCTGAAATCGGCCGCCGCCGAGGCAGCACGGCTCTGCTCCCTACCGCTATGGCAATGGGATCCTGCTACGGGCCTGCGGGTACCCGGGTCTCCCGGCCAGGCGAACACCCACGATCCCGCCCAAGCCCTGGCCTTCCTCAGCGACCTCGGCCGACCTGCTGTCGTCCTGCTGTTGGATGCCGATGGCGTCTTGACCGATCCCGTTGCACTGCGGCGACTGAAGGATCTGGCCGAGAGCCCCGACGGTCACACGGTGATTCTGGCTGCCCCCAAGGGTGTCCCCGACGAGCTCACCTCAGTGGGGATCCGCTGGTCGGTGCCGTTGCCGGACCGCGAGGAGATGGCACTGGTCGTCCGCCGCCTGTTGGTACAACTACCGCGGATGGGGCTGCACATGGCGGTGACACAGCCCGACAAGCTGATCGACGCGGTTATCGGCCTGACGCCTCGGGAGGCCGAGCGGATCCTGCTGCAGCAGGCCGTCGTCGACGGAACGTTGGATGACTCTGATGCGGAAGCAGCTTTGCGGGCCCGCGCCGAGTTGTTGTCCGATGGGCCGCTCGATCTGCTGGATCCCGACGTCACGCTCGAGGACGTGGCCGGCCTGGCGGGCCTCAAGGCGTGGCTCACGCAGCGACAGCGGGGGTTCGAACCGGCAGCCCGTGAGTTCGGATTGGCAGCACCGCGCGGAGTGCTGCTCACCGGGGTCCCAGGATGTGGCAAGTCACTGGTCTCCCGAGCGATCGCGGGAAGCTGGGGGATGGCCTTGGCGGCCCTGGATGTCGGCCGACTGCACGGCTCGCTCGTGGGTGAGTCGGAGAGTCGGCTACGACAGGCACTGGCAGCTGCCGAGACCATGGCGCCCGTGGTGTTGTGGGTCGACGAATTCGAGAAGGTCTTCTCCGACGGAGAGGCCAACGACGGCGGAGTGTCGCAGCGGGTTCTCGGCATGCTGCTGCGTTGGCTCCAGGAACGACCTGACGGCGTGTTCGTCGTCGCCACCAGCAACGATGTGACTGCGTTGCCGCCCGAGGTGACCCGGCGGGGACGTTTCGACGAGCTGTTCTTCGTCGACCTACCCGATCCGTTGGAGCGGCGGTCGATCCTGGCTCACCACCTGCGCAACCGACGCCGCGACCCCGCGGCTTTCGACCTCGCCATGCTCTCGGCCGTATGCGATGGATTCTCCGGCGCCGAGATCGAAAGCGCCCTCACCTCGGCGCTGTACTCCGCCTACTCTCAGGGCCGGGATCTGGACGACGCCATCGTGCTCGATGAGTTCGCTCGAACGGTGCCCTTGTCGGTGACGCGCGGCGAGGACATCACAGCGCTGCGCCATTGGGCGGTCGGCCGGGCCCGACCCGCCGGTGGATCGCCACCGCCGACCGGTTCCCCCGTGGCACCCTGAGGCGTGACCACCCCCGCCGCCCCGACCGAGGATCCCCCGACCGTCGTCCTTTACACCGACGGAGCCTGCAAGGGGAACCCGGGTCCGGGCGGCTGGGGAGCCCTGCTGGAGTGGGGCGACCACACCCGTGAGCTGTTCGGGGGTGACCCCCAGACGACGAACAACCGCATGGAGTTGACGGCGGTCATCGAGGGACTACGGGCGCTCAGCCGATCCTGTCACGTGCGGATCGTCACCGACTCCTCCTACGTCAAGGACGGCGTCACGTCGTGGATGGCGAACTGGAAACGCAACGGTTGGCAGACGCGGGCCAAGAAGCCGGTCAAGAACCGGGACCTGTGGGAATCCCTGGACCACGAACTGTCGACGCATGACGTCGAATGGGAGTGGGTCAAGGGCCATTCCGGGCACCCGGGTAACGAGCGCGCCGACGAACTGGCGAACGCCGGCGTGCCCTGAACCCTGAGTCAGCGCGCGTAGTCGTAGAACCCGCGGCCGGTCTTGCGGCCCAGGAACCCTGCCTCCACCACGGCCCGGAGGGAGTCGGCGGGTTCGAAGCCGGGATCGTTGAACTCGTCGAGCAGGACCTCCTGGATCGCCAGGGACACGTCGTTGCCGACCACGTCGAGCAGGGTGAAGGGGCCCATCGGGAAACCGGCCGCGGCCTTCATCGCCTCGTCGATCTGCTCCTTGCTCGCGTAATGCGCATCCAGCAGCCGCACCGCGTCGTTGAGGTAGGGGAAGAGCAGGGCATTGACGATGAATCCGCCGCGGTCGCCGCACTCCACTCCGACCTTCTTCGTGCGGGCGCAGATGTCCCACGCCGTCGCGACGACATCGGGGGCCGTCTCGGTCGTCTTGACGATCTCCACCAGCTTCATGATCGGAGCGGGGTTGAAGAAGTGCAGGCCGACGACGTCCGCCGGACGCGATGTCACCGCCGCCATCTCGATGACGGGCAGGCTCGACGTCGTCGTCGCCAGCACCGCCCCGGGCTTGCAGATCCGGTCGAGATCGCGGAACAGCTGGAGTTTGACGTCGAGATCCTCCACGACGGCCTCGACGACGAGGTCGACCTGGTCCAGACCATCGACCGACGTGACACCTCCGACACGGGCCAGGACCGCGTCGCGGTCCTCGACACTGAGCCGCCCCTTGTCGACCTGCTTGTCGAGCGACTTGGTCAGAGCCGCAGTGACGCGTGCGACTTTCTCATCGCCACGGGCCACGAAGGTGACGTCGAACCCGGACTTGGCGAAGACCTCGATGATCCCCGTGGCCATGGTTCCCGAGCCGATCACGCCGACCGACGACACCGATCGCGCGTCGGCGCCGGTGGCGGCAGCCCCGGCCTCGTCGGCCACGACTGCACCCGCGTCGTCATAGGAGTAGAAGCCACCGCCCGACTTGGTACCCGTGCGCCCGGCGGCGACGAGCTGCTTCAGGATGGGCGCCGGCGCGTGGACACGCTCGCCCGTGACCGCATAGAGGGCGGCCAGCGCATCGCGCAGGACGTCGAGCCCGATCGCGTCGGCCATGGCGATGGGCCCCACCGGATAGCCGCAGCCGAACCGCATGGCGGCGTCCACGTCCTCCTTGGAGGCGTACCCGTTCTGGACCATCCCGATGGCGTGGTTCAGGTACCCGTACAGCAGCCGGGCGGTGATGAATCCGGGCCGGTCGTCGACCTCGACGACCGTACGACCCGTGGCCTGCGCGAAGGACACTGCGTCGCCCACCGCAGCCTCGGACGCCAGGACCGTGCGCACCACCTCGACCAGGGGGCGCTCATCGACCGGCAACGACAGATGGAGGCCCACCAGGCGGCTGGTCGCGCACGTGTCCAGCGCCAGGGCGGTCACGCCGAGGACCGACGTGGTGGTGACGATGGTGGCGTCCTGCGGTGCGGCCGCGACCAGGTCGACGATGACCCGGCGCTTGTCATCGGCCCGTTCCGGGGTCGCCTCGATCACCAACTGGCAGCCGTCGAGGTCGGGGACAGTCGTGGCGGTCCCCATCACGACGTCGATCCCGGCTCCCCGGGCCAGGTCCGCGAGAGCGGTCCCCACAGCTCCCTCACCGACGACGGCGATCTTCGTGATTTCCCGTGACATTCCGACCTCTCCATGTCCGACGGACGGTACGAGCGACCAGTCTCCCACTGCGCTCCACCGCAGCGACGAGGGGGCTGTTCGCCGGACGGGGGCAGGAGTAGCGTGGAGACGGCCGCAACGTCGGGCCGCCGCGCTGGGCCACCCCGTCGAGGAGGTTCCGATGAAGCGCCGTTCGATCCCACTCCTGTTCATCCCTGCTGCGGCGCTGGCAGTCACCGCCATGGCCGGGGTCCCCGCAAACAGCTCCCCGAGCATCGAGGGCGACGCGACGGCGCCGGCTATGCGGATGAAGTTCTTCCAGACGC
>CAIWTL010000339.1 GCA_903915555.1 uncultured Micrococcales bacterium
GTGAAGCCCGCCGAGCCGCCGGCCGTCGTCCTCGCGGCCCTCGGTGACCTCGGTGGCGCCATCGGAGCCACCCTCATCGGCGCCGACGGGTCCGAGGGCCCCGAGTTGCCGGGACCAAGGTCAGGAGCCGCGTCCCCGGAGGCCGTCAACGGGTAGCCGGAGGCCTGGGTGATCCCGCGTCGGGACTCCGCTCCGGGTCCGCACCGGCTCCCGGGAGCACGATCACCATCGAGATGGAATCGCAGGACTCCGACGGCAACCGCACCCGTACCCAGATCCTGGCGCCCTGACGGCTCGATCAGCTGACGGCGAGGCCGACGGCGAGGCCGAGGCCTCCCACGAGGAGGACGAGTCCGGTGCCGGACAGGGCCGGGACCAGATCCCGGCCGGTCGCACCGGAGATGACCGCGCGCAGGGGACGCAGTGCTGGAACGGTCGCTGCCATCGCCAGGAGGACCCAGGGGGAATAGGTCGTCATGGCGAGGACCGTCACGAAGCCCGACACCAGCACCACCACGAACAGGATCCTGGTCCGCCGGTCGCCCAGTCGGACGGCGAGGGTGTTCTTGCCCACCGCGCGGTCGGTCGGGATGTCGCGCAGGTTGTTGGCGATGAGGATGTCGCACGCCCACAGCCCGACGGGCACCGAGGCCACGACGGCGAGGACTGTGACGCCGCCGGTCTGGGCCGCAGCGGTCCCCACGACGGCCACCAGTCCGAAGAACACGAAGACGAACACCTCGCCGAGCCCGGTGTAGCCGTAGGGTCGCGGCCCCCCCGTGTAGAACCACCCCGCGGCGACGCTCGCGATGCCCACCGGGATCAACCACCACAGCCCGGACACCGCAGTCAGCGCAAGGCCGGCGAGTGCACCCACGGCGAAGGACAGGATCGCGGCGCTCCGCACCGCCGCGGCGGGAGCCAGTCCCTGGCCCACGAGACGCACCGGACCCACCCGCGCGTCATCGGTGCCCTTCACGCCGTCGCTGTAGTCGTTGTGGAAGTTCACCCCGACCTGGAAGGCGACGGCAACGATGAGGGCGAGCAGTGCGGGAACCGCCCGGAACGAGTCCTCGTGCTGTGCGACACCGCAGCCGACGAGGACGGGTGCCAGAGCCGCGGGCAGGGTGCGGGGCCGCATCCCTGCGACCCACTCACCCGGTGTCGCCATCAGGGCTCGTCGCGCAGGAGGGGTTTTCCTGCGGCGTTGACGGGGAGGTCGGGCACGACCGTCATCGTATGGGGTCGATGCCCCGGGCCGAGTTCCCGGGCGACCAGGGCCGTGAGCGAGTCGACCAGGTCGGCAGGTGGCGGCGGGGCCGCCACCACGAAAGCCCGTGGCACTGCGCCCCACTCCTCGCTCTCCCCGGCGACCACGACCGCGTCGAGCACCCGTGGGTCGGCCAGGAGGATCCGGGTGACGGCGCTCAGCGAGACCATACGTCCACCCACCTTCACCACCTGGTCGTCGCGCCCCAGGATCTGCAGTCGACCGTCGACCCATTCGCCCCGGTCGTGGGTGCGCACCACACCCCCGAACCGGGGGCCGTCCAAGTAGCCCGTCGCGACGGTGGGTCCGCTCACCTCGACCAGGCCGTCGACGATCTCGACCCCGACCCCCGGCAGCGGCAGGCCGTCGTAGACGACACCGCCGCCCGTCTCACTGGCGCCGTACGTGGCCACGATCCGCAGGCCTGCCGCGCGGGCCCGGTCGGCCAGCGCCCCGGCCAACGGAGCGCCTCCCACGAGGATCCGGTGGAAGGCGGCAGCGGCGGCGGTTGCCCCGGCGTCCTGCAGGATCCGGTGCAGTTGCGTGGGCACGAGGGACACGTACGCCGGCTGGCCCACCCAGGATGTGCGCTGGAGGAGTCCGGTGGCGGACTCGGTGAATGACGCCGCGGTGAAGGACGCCGCCCCGCCGATGCCCGGCCACGCCTCGGGCACATGGCCCGCGCGCAGGGAGCGGACGACGGTGAGCAGCCCCCCGACCCCGGTGAGCGGGAGTGCCGTCAACCACGCCCCCGGCGGTCCGAGCGCCGCAGCGCCCAGGTCGGCGGACGCGATCAGGGCCTCCCGGGACAGGACGACACCTCGCGGCTCACCCGTCGAGCCGGACGTCGGGACGATGACGTCCGCCGGGGCGTCGTCGGGGCCACCGGCCGGCTCGATCCCCGCCCGCGAGGCGACCAACCGGAACCCTCCCCGACGCCCCGCCAGAAGATCGCGCAGCGATGCCGCGACGACATCGAGTCCACGGAGACCCGGCGGCACCGGGAGGCTGGGGAAAGCGGGGGCGTCCATCGCCGTCTAGCCTATGGACATAACCCCCGCTGAGGAGCAACTGATGGATTCGCGCGCCATATACGACCTGCCCGCCGTCGTGGCGGAGGACAGTCCGGCGTGGCAGGACCCCGCGTACTCGAGCGTCGTCCCCGCGGCCGACTGGGTGTCCGAGGGCGACTACGGCGACATCCGGTACGAGACCGCCGAGGGCATCGCGAAGATCACCATCGACCGTCCCCACAAGCGCAACGCGTTCCGACCGCAGACACTCTTCGAACTCGAGGATGCCTTCCGGCGCGCCCGCGACGACGACAGCGTCGGCGTCATCATCCTCACCGGTCAGGGCGACTGGGCGTTCTGCTCCGGTGGCGATCAGGTCATCCGGGGCGACGACGGCTACATCGGCGACGACGCCGTCGCGGCGAAGGGGATCGGCCGCCTCAACGTCCTCGACCTGCAGATCCAGATCCGGCGCACACCCAAGCCGGTCGTGGCCATGATCGCCGGCTACGCGATCGGTGGAGGCCACGTGTTGCACATCGTGTGCGACCTGTCCATCGCCGCGGACAACGCCCGCTTCGGCCAGACCGGTCCGAAGGTCGGTTCGTTCGACGGCGGCTACGGGTCCGGCCTGCTCGCCCGCCAGATCGGGCAGAAGCGGTCGCGCGAGGTCTGGTACCTGTGCCGGCAGTACGGGGCCGAGCAGGCCTACGACTGGGGTCTGGTGAACTCGGTGGTGCCCCTCGCCGATCTCGAGCAGGAGACCGTGCAGTGGTGCCGCGAGATGCTGTCGATGTCGCCGCTGGCGCTGCGGATGCTCAAGGCCTCCCACAACGCGGCCGACGACGGTCTCGCCGGGGTCCAGCAACTCGCCGGCGACGCTACGCTGCTGTTCTACATGACCGAGGAGGCCCAAGAGGGCCGCGATGCCTACAAGGAGAAGCGGCGGCCCGAGTTCGAGAGGTTCCCCAAGCGGCCATGACCGCTCCTGCGGTATTCCCGCTGCCCGCCACGGCGTACACGCTGCCGTTGCTGGCGCCTTTCCGGGGACTCACGGACAGGCGGGGCATGATCATCCACGGCCGGTCGCCCGGGGAGTTCTCCCCGTTCGCGGAGTACACGCAGGAACAGGACGCGCGCTGGCTCGTCGCAGCGGTCGAGGCGGCCCTCGATGACGATCCCGGCCCGGGAAGCCCGGTCACGTCGAACGCGATCGTGGCGGACGTCCCCGACGAGCGGCTCGGCGAGGCGGTCGAACAGGTGCTGACCGGTACCGGTTGCCGGACCGTGAAGCTCAAGGTCGGCGGCAGGTCGACCGGGGACGAGTTGCATCGCGTCAGCACGGCCGCCCGGGCCGCGCGCGGTGTGGTCGACGACGTCCGGCTCAGACTCGACGGCAACGGCCGCTTCGGACTCGATGACGCACGCGAGTTCCTCGTCGCCCTGTCCTGGGCCGACATCCCCGTCGAGTACGTGGAGCAGCCCTGCGACTCACTGCGGGACATGCAGGTCCTGCACGGCGACACCGACATCCCGCTGGCGGTCGATGAGGGGATCCGGCGTGACCGCAGCTTCGACGATCTTGCAGCGGCGGCCGACGTCGCGATCCTCAAGGTGGCTCCCCTGGGCGGACTGGCCGCCGCCGCGGAACTCGCCGCGTCACTCCCGCTGCCGGTCGTGGTGTCCGGCGCCGCGGAGTCGGGGATCGGGGTCGGTCGCGATGCCGTCGGCGCCGCCCGCTTCGGTGCACCCGACCGTGCCCACGGTCTCGGGACGGGAACCCTGCTGGCGGCCGATCTGACCGCACATCCCGTCGTCCCGATCGACGGGGTGGTGGCCGCCAGCCGGGCCCCGGTCGACGGCGATGCCCTCGCCCGGGCCGCGGATCTCGTGTCCGATGCCGAACGCGTCACCTGGCGGCAGCGACTGGACGACGCCTGGGGGAGAGCGTTGGACCTGGGCCTGGTCGGTGACGAGATGCTCGCGGAGCTGGGAGCGCTGGCGTGACGGCCTCGGTCCGCGCCGGCGCGGCGGTCGTCGCGGCCCTGCGGGCTGGTGGTGTCCAGCACATCGTCGTCGCGCCCGGCTCCCGTTCGGCGCCCGTCGCCCGGGCAGCCGCCGCCGCCGAAGCGGCGGGCGACCTCGACCTGCACGTACGACTCGATGAGCGCAGTGCGGGCTTCCTGGCACTCGGACTGGCGAAGGCCTCGGGGTCACCCGCGGCCGTCGTGTGCACATCCGGCACGGCGGTGGCCAACCTCTTCCCCGCGGTCGTCGAGGCCCGATGCGCTGGAGTGCCCCTCGTTGTCATCACCACCGACCGGCCCCCCGACCGCCGGGGACGCGGCGCCCCGCAGACGATCGACCAGGTGGACATCTTCGGCCGTTACCCACTGCTGTCCGTCGACCTGCCGCTGCCGCTCGACGATGACTGGTCGGCTGCCGCGGTGACCGACTTCACCCTCGCGGCGAGTCGCATGCGAGGACCGGTGCACCTGAACCTGCCCCTCCGGCCGCCACTGGTGGGGCCGGTTCCCGAGGTGGTCGCGCCCGTGCCGAAGGCTGCCGACCTCGACGCGGTGCCCCCGGTCGAGCTGCCGGGCGCGGCTCGCGGTGCGGTCCTCGTTGGGGACCTCGACGTACGGGACGACGAGTTGCGCGCGGCCGTCCTCGCCTTGGCGTCCGACCACGGGTGGCCAGTGATCGCTGAAGCGTCTTCCGGCCTGCTGGGTGCCCCGGGAGTGGTCGACGGCAGCACCGCTGCACTGTCCGATCCCGCCTTCCGCACACGCGTCGTGCCCGACCTCCTGCTAACCGTCGGGCCCTTCGGGCTGACCCGCGGGGTGATGGCCTGGGTCACGTCGGCGAAACGTCACGTGTCGGTGCGGGTGCGGCCCCGGACCGACCCGCCGGACCCGTTGGACACGGCCGAGGCCATCCTCCCCACCCTGCCCCGATTCAGTGGGGTCCGCCGCGATCCGGACTGGTCGGTGGCCTGGGAACTCCCCCTTCCGGTGGCGTCCGAGTGGGGCCTCGACCGGGTCGCCGCCGAGGTCTGGGCAGCGCTGACCCCTGACGACCTGCTCCTGGTCGCAGCCTCCCGCAGCATCCGCGAACTCGCCGCCGTTGCCACGGGGAGCGGCCCACGCGTCATCGCCAACCGCGGCGCCAACGGCATCGACGGCCTCGTCAGCACCGCCTGGGGCGCCGCCGATGTGTGGCCCGGGCGAACCGTCGCACTGCTGGGGGACCTCGCCCTGCTCCACGACACCAACGGTCTTCTCGTCCCCACCACCGAGCGGCGTCCCGACCTGACCTATGTGGTCGCCGACGACAACGGCGGCGGCATCTTCTCCACCCTCGAGCAGGGTGACCCCCGTTACTCCGACACGTTCGACCGGGTCTTCGGCACTCCCCACGACCGCGACTTGGCCGCGCTGCTCGAACTGCACGGAGTGCCCACCACCCGCGTCGCGGACGCCACCGCTCTCGCCCGGGCCCTGCGGCGACCGGGAGGGTCGTCGGGGGCAGGGGTCGCGGCCGTACTCGCCGAGTTGCCCCCGCGGTCGACCCTCACGCCACCCGGTCCCGACTCGCCCCCCACCACCTGACCCGGGCCGAGCGCGCCGGTCCGGGCGGCCGACATGCGCCTGTCCGGAAACGGCAGGACACTGACCACATGGATCTCTACGACTTCGATGTGACCGCCAGCGACGGCAGCGAGGTCGAGCTGTCCCAGTACCGGGGGCAGGTCGTTCTCATCGTGAACACCGCCAGCAAATGCGGGTTCACCCCCCAGTTCGCCGGACTGGAGGACCTGTGGCAGCGCTACGGGGACAAGGGTCTGGTGGTGCTGGGGTTCCCCTGCAACCAGTTCGCGTCGCAGGATCCCGGTTCGAACGAGGAGATCGTCGACTTCTGCCAGGTCAACTACGGGGTCACGTTCCCCATGATGGCCAAGATCGACGTCAACGGCAGGGATGCGGCGCCCATCTTCCAGTGGCTCACCAAGGAGGCGCCCGGCTTCATGGGGAGCAAGCGCGTCAAATGGAACTTCACCAAGTTCCTCGTCGGGCGGGACGGCCGGGTCATCAAGCGGTACGGCCCCAACGAGGACCCGGCGGCCATCGCCTCCGACATCGAGGCCGCGCTCACGGCCGTCGCCGCCTGAGCGTGTCAGCGAGCGCGATCGATGGTCAGTGCCTGGCGCATCGCGGCGAGTTTGACCTCTGACTCCGCGAGTTCGGCGGCCGAGTCGGAGTCGGCCACCAGGCCGCAGCCGGCGTAGAGCTGGGCCGACGTGAGGTCCTCGTCGAACTGCGCGCACCGCAGGGCGATCGCGAACTCGCCGTCGCCGTTGGCGTCGAAC
>CAIWTL010000340.1 GCA_903915555.1 uncultured Micrococcales bacterium
GCTGTGGCTCGTGATGTCAGCGCTGCGGCGAGCCTTCCCGGACCCGATCCGGCAGGCGTTGCGGGGCCACCCGCTGGAGATGCCGCACCCGGACCCGTTCGATCGCCTGCTGGACCGCTGGGACGAGACCGTCGGGACTCGGCGGCGCCGCTCCTCGCTGCTGGTCATGCGGATCCCCGCATCTCGCTTCCGCAGGATCCAGGTGACGGTGGCGACGGTCTCGGGCGCCATAGCCGTCGGGTTGCTTCTGCTGACAGGGGGGTCCGGGTGGCTCGTCGCGCTGCTCTGCCCGCCGCTGTCCCTGGCTCTGGCCGACCGGTTGATCGCCGCTCGCGCAGATGCACGTCGTCGCACGCTCGCCGGGCAGGTGGTGCCGTTCGCCGAGTATCTGGCCATGTGCGCCACCGCAGGACTGACCGCCCCCGAGTCGGTGACCCGTAGCGCCGCGCACCTGCCTTCGCCGCTACGGCTCTTCGTCGCCGATGTGGCGGCGGACCTCCGTACGGGTAGTCCGTTCGCCCGCGCCCTGCGGGACTCGGCGGAGCGGATCGACCTCCCGCAGTACTGGCGGTTGTGCGACACGGTCCTGACGGCAACGGAGCGTGGTACCCCGTTGGGCCCCACGCTGATGGGCCAGGTGCGTGACATCCGCAGCCAGGACCGCGCGCGCCGCATGGAGCGGGCGGGGCGGGCGGAGATCGCGATGCTCGTGCCGATCGTCCTCCTGGTTCTGCCTGCGGTCGTGGCGGTCGCGGTCTACCCGGGATTCGAGGCATTGAGCCGGATGTGAGCGGCTCGACAGGGCCGTCGACGGAATCAACAGAAACAGGAAACACGGAATGGGGGAGAGATGATGGCGACACGGATGAGGACCGTGAGCAGGTGGATGCGTGACCGGTGCGCCGACGACAGGGGGGACGTCCCCGGGTGGGTGCTGGTCTCGGTCATGACCGCCGGACTCGTCACGACGCTGTGGCTGGCGGCGGACGATCAACTGGCCACGGTCCTGGAGCAGGCGATTGCGTCCGTGGGCAGATGACCGCGGTTCGGCTGTGGTCGAGTTCGCGTTGGTCGTGCCACTGCTCCTCGTCGTCGTCACATCCGTGCTGCGCGTCGGCGGCTGGGTCCTCGACATGGCGGAGGCGGATGCCGCCGCCCACACCGCCGCCCGCGCAGCGGGGCGGTCACCGGACCTCCCGCTGCATATGTCCGTCCGGCGAGCGCTGCCGGTCGGCGCCGACGTCCAGGTCTCACGGGTCGTCGTGGCAGGGCAGCCGGCGGTCCGCGTGGAGATGTTCGTCCCGCCGCCCCTCCCCGGCTGGGGGTTCACCGGTTCCGCAGTGGCCGTCGAGACGCTCGAACCGCGCTGACGGCTCCGCTCTCCTGGAGTTCGTGGTCGTGATCGTCGTACTGCTGGTCCCTGTCGCGGTCGCACTGACCGTGCTCATCAGGGTCCACATGGTCCAGTCGGACCTGCGGGGAGTTGCGGCGAGCGCTGCACTCGCGGTCGCCAGACAGGGGGGCGGGAGTGCGACCGCCCATCGCGCCGTGGCCGGCCAGTGGTAGGGTGACCTGCCGCAGACGTCGGTGAGGTGTCGTTCGAGGTGCGGCTCGCCCGAGGCTGTCGTGGAGGTCACCCTCCGCACCGACATCCCCCTCTCGCCGCTTCCCGGCAGCATCGCGGTCTCGTACAGTCACGCACACGTCGGGGACCGCTTCGGAGCGACGGGATGATCCGGGTGCGTGACGACGCGGGAAGCGTCCTCCTGATGGGCATCGGTGCCCTCGTGCTCGTCATGTCGCTGTTCCTCGTCTGTGTGGACGTGGCGGCGCTCGCGCTGCGCCGCCATGAGGCGGCACTGGCCGCGGACACCGGCGCCCGGGCCGCGGCACAGGCCCTCGACCTCGCGGCGTACTACTCCACCGGCGCCGGTCCGCGGGCTCGGCTGCCACTCGATGCGGGGGATGCGAGAGCCCGGGCCGACACCGCGGTCGGGCCGCCGTGGCACATCGACTCCGTCGAGGTCACCGCCGGTGAGGTGACGGTGACGGTGCATGGCCGGGTGGAGTTCCTCATCGGAGCCGCGATGGGTCTTCCCGGGACCCGCGTGGTCGGTACGTCCTCCGCTGTTCTGCGGCGATCCTGACGCGGTCGCCCGGGGAGTACCCTGACTGGGTGTCCGATCCCGAGATCACCCAGCGAATCAACGAACTCGACGCGACGTTGGCGAGCATCGCAGCCGTCGTCGACGTCGACAACGCCCGCAAGGAGATCGCCGATCTGGAGGAGCAGGCCGCGCAGCCCGACCTGTGGAACGACCAGGCCAACGCGCAGGCAGTGACGTCCCGACTCTCCTTCCTCCAAGGTGAGGTCCGGCGCGTCGAGGACCTCAGGTCGAGGCTCGACGATGTCCTGGTGCTCTTCGAGCTGGCCGAAGCGGAGAGTGACACCGCCACCCGGGACGAGGCAGTCACCGAGCTCGATCAGATCGGCGGTGCCATCTCGGAGATGGAGGTCCGCACCCTGCTCAGCGGCGAGTACGACCCGCGGTCCGCCCTCATCCATGTGCACTCCGGCGCGGGCGGTGTCGATGCGGCTGACTGGGCCCAGATGCTCTTGCGCATGTACACGCGGTACTGCGAGCGGCACGGGTGGAAGTACGAGGTGTACGACATCTCCTACGCGGAGGAGGCGGGCATCAAGTCCGCGACGTTCCAGGTGGAGGCTCCCTTCGCCTACGGCACGTTGAGTGTCGAGCAGGGCACCCATCGGCTGGTGCGGATCTCCCCGTTCGACAACCAGGGCAGGCGGCAGACCTCCTTCGCCCGGGTCGAGGTGCTGCCCGTCACCGAACAGACCGATCACATCGACATCCCCGAGACCGACATCCGTATCGATGTGTTCCGCTCCAGCGGGCCCGGCGGCCAGAGCGTCAACACGACGGACTCGGCCGTACGCATCACCCACCTGCCCACCGGGATCGTCGTGTCGTGCCAGAACGAGAAGTCACAGATCCAGAACCGGGCCGCGGCGATGCGCGTCCTGCAGTCGCGGCTCCTCGAGGTGCGCCGACAGCAGGAGAAAGAGGAGATGGACGCGCTCAAGGGCGACGCGAGCGGCTCGTGGGGCGACCAGATGCGCTCCTACGTGCTGCATCCCTACCAGATGGTCAAGGACCTGCGCACCGGCACCGAGACGGGCAACACGTCGAGTGTCCTCGATGGGGAACTGGACGAGTTCATCGAGTCGGGTATCCGGTGGCGGCGCACCGGCGAGACGGTGGCCGCCGACTGACGAGTACGGTCCCCGCGGCCGGGAGGAGTGTTAAATGCGGAGGCTCCGGGAAGGGGGGGTTTCCCGGAGCCTCCCACCTGGAGGGTGTTGCGTCGCCTGGCGACGCGGCCGGCCGGGGTTGGGGGGGATAGTCCCGGCGGGCCCGTTGGGTGACTACATAATGACTATGAGGAACGTGATCTGCACCACGAAAACATAACGAAACAGTAACGAAAAGGGGTGGCCGATCCAGGGGGCTCCGGTCGGCGACCCTACGTCCCGAACCGAATATCCGACATTCGCCCCGATACGGACTCCGCTTCGTACACTCGTGTCCTCGGCGCCACCACGAACCCATCCCCGGAAGAAGATTCATGATCCGATTCGAGAACGTCAGCAAGCAGTACAAATCGCAGCACAGCCCGGCCCTGCGTGACGTCAACGTCGACATCGAACGAGGCGAGTTCGTCTTCCTGGTGGGCCCGTCGGGTTCCGGCAAGACCACCTTCCTGCGGCTGTGCCTCAAGGAGGACAGGCCGACGTCGGGGAACGTGTGGGTGGCCGGCAAGAACGTGGGCAAGCTGAGTTCGTGGCGCGTGCCCCAGTTGCGGCGACAGATCGGGACGGTTTTCCAGGACTTCCGGCTGCTGCCCAACAAGACGGTGTTCGAGAACGTGGCGTTCGCCCTCGAGGTGATCGGAAAACCCCGCGGCCACATCAAGACGGTCGTCCCCGAGGTGCTCGAGATGGTCGGACTCGAGGGCAAGGAGAAGAGGTTCCCCCACGAACTGTCGGGTGGTGAGCAGCAGCGGGTGGCGATCGCGCGGGCGTTCGTCAACCGCCCGGAGATCCTCATCGCCGACGAGCCCACCGGGAACCTCGACCCCAACACGTCGATCGGCATCATGAAGTTGCTCGATCGCATCAACCGCACCGGCACGACGATCGTCATGGCCACCCATGACGCGCAGATCGTCGACCAGGTGAGGAAGCGTGTGGTCGAGCTCGCGGACGGCATCGTCGTCCGCGACCAGGACCGCGGCGTCTACGGCTACGCGCACTGAGGGGTGGGGTCATGAGAGCACAATTCGTGGCGAGCGAGGTCTGGCAGGGCCTGCGCCGCAACCTGACGATGACGATCGCCCTGATCATCACGATCGCGGTCTCCCTGGCGCTCTTCGGCGCCGGTCTGTTGGTGCGCCAGCAGGTCTCGCAGATGAAGGGTTTCTGGTTCGACAAGGTCGAGGTCTCGATCTTCCTGTGCACCAAGAACTCCCAGGAGGCCTCGTGCAGCGGGCCCGCCAGCGAGGCGGAGAAGCAGCAGATCGCCACCGACCTCGAGGGAATGCGCCCGCTCGTGCAGGACGTCTACTTCGAGACCTCGCAGGAGGCCTTCAACCGCTTCCAGGAGCAGTTCGCGGGTTCCCCCATCGCCGACAGCGCGACTCCCGAGGACCTGGGGGAGAGCTACCGCGTCAAACTCGCTGACCCCGACCAGTACGCCGTCATCACCAGTGCCTTCGCCGGACGACCGGGGATCGAGCGCGTGGATGACCAGAAGCAGGTCCTGGACAAACTCTTCCGACTGCTCGACGGTCTTCAGGTGATCTCGATGGGCATCGCGATCGCCATGCTCATCGTGACCGTTCTCCTGGTCGGCAACACGATGCGGCTCGCCGCCTACAGCAGGCGACGTGAGACGGGCATCATGCGGCTCGTGGGTGCGTCGAAGTTCTACATCCAGTTGCCCTTCCTGCTCGAGTCGGTGATCGCCGCCGTCATCGGCGCGGCCCTGGCCGTGGGCGCCATCGTGGCCATGAAGATCCTGTTGGTGGACCGGTTCCTCGAGCCGTCGTTCCAGTTCACGCCCTTCGTCGGCTGGGAGACCGTGTGGGTCGTCTCGGCGATCCTGCTGGCCATCGGCATCCTCCTGGCGGCGTTCGCCGCCGTCGTGACACTGCGCCGCTACCTGAAGGTGTGACGCGGCGGGGTCGCCGCCCCTCAATCCGGACATTGCGGGCCTCCCCGGCGCGTCGGCGGCCGATCGACGTGGGCGCGGGTCAAGATACGGGCAGGTCGGACGACCACCCCTCCCGCCGAGATGGGCGGTGGGAACGGGAACGGAGTGGGTGCTCCCGGACGTCACAGGACCGGTGGGTGGGAGGACTGAAGATGACTCGTCCAACGTCCGATGACAACATCGACAAGGCGGGCGCGGTTCCTCCGAGGAGGCACGCCAGGGCGACGGGGCCCGGGAGGGTGATCATGGGTAGAACGGGTCGAGGTGGGCTGGCCACGCTCCTGGGAGCGTCGCTGGTACTCGGCCTGGCCATGCCCGCCACGGTTCTGACGGGTGCCTCCGCCGGCGATCTCGCCGACAAGCGTGAGAAGAAGCAACGTATCGACGCGCAGTTGGACGACGCTCACGACGAGGTCCTCTCGTTCAACAAGAAGGTCGCCCGGGCCACCCAGGACGTCATCGACGCCCGCGCCAAGTTGCCCGACGCGCGACGCAACCTCGAGGCCGCCCTCGCCGAGCAGGAGCGCACCAGCGCCGCGGACCAACTGGCGGCCGAGGAACTGGAGCAGGCGACCCAGGAGGTCCTGGTCGCCGAGCAGCGGCTGGCCGCCATCGAGGCGCGGTTGGCCGAACTCGAGAAGAACGTCGGTGATTTCGCCCGCCAGGCCTACCAGATGGGCCCCTTCGCCGAACTCGAGATGGTTCTCGACGCCCGCGACCCCTCGGAGTTCACGAGTCGACTTAATGCCATCCGCACGGTGTCGGCATCCAACAACGCGCACCTCGACCAGATGAGCAGCAACCGCGCCGACATGGCCTACACCGAGCAGCGGCTGACGGCCCTGCGAGGAGTCGCACAGGAGAAGAAGGAAGCGGCAGAGGCCCGACTCGCGGAGGCGAAGGAAGCGGCCGAAGGAGCGAAGGCGGCCAAGGAGATCGTGGACGGTCTCATCGCCCAGGAGCAGGCGGCGCTCAGTTCTGCGCAGGAGAACCGGGCCGATGTGAAGGCCCAGTACCGCGAGCTCGAGAAGGAGCAGGAGCGGATCCAGCAGGAGATCGCCGCGGCCGCGGCTCGGCTGCAGAGTTCCACCGGGGTCAAGACCAATGGCGACGTGAACGCCATCGACAGCGGCACGCAGTGGTACTTCCCGCTTCCCGGCTACTCGATCGGTTCGGACGCCGGGTGGCGGTTCCATCCGATCCTGCACTACACCCGCTGCCACGCCGGAGCCGACATCAGCGCACCGTCCGGCACGCCGATCCACGCTGTCGAGAACGGCACCGTCATCCAGGCGGGGTGGAACGGCGGGTACGGCAACTTCACCACGGTCGCCCACGGCAACGGCCTCACGAGCAGTTACGCGCACCAGACGCGTATCGCCGTCAGCGTGGGCCAGGACGTCAAGCGCGGCCAGATCATCGGGTACGTCGGGACGACCGGCCTGTCCACCGGGCCGCACCTCCACTTCGAGGCGCGGGTCAACGGCATGCCCTACAGCCCGAAGGGCTGGTTCGGCCAGGGCCCCAAGATCCAGGTCTGCGTCTGATCCGCTCATGCCCAAGGAGAAGGGCCGGAAGGTCATCGCGGCCAACCGGAAAGCACGCCACGACTACAGCATCGAGGCCACCTACGAGGCAGGTCTCGTGCTGACGGGGACCGAGGTGAAGTCCCTGCGTGCCGGCAAGGCGAGCATCGTCGACGGTTTCGCGTCCATCAAGGACGGTGAGGTCTGGCTGTATGGGGTGCACATCCCCGAGTACGAGCACGGCACCTGGACCAACCACGAGCCGCGCCGGGCCCGCAAACTCCTCCTCCACCGCCAGGAGATCGTCAAACTGATCGGCAAGACGAAGGAGACGGGCGTCACCCTCATCCCCCTGGCCCTGTATTTCAACGACGGGTA
>CAIWTL010000341.1 GCA_903915555.1 uncultured Micrococcales bacterium
ATCGTCTTGATCGTTCAGGCCGTCGCTGTCCTCCTCCTGTCCAATGACTTCACATTGCCGATAACAGCGAGTTACATGGAAGGCCCACCGGGAACTCCCCCCGGGGCAGCGGTGACCCTCCTGAACTCCCCTATCGGCCTGGCGGTCGCGGGCTTCCTCGCCCTGTCGGGACTGGCGCTGCTGATCGTGGCCACGGTGTGGTTCCGGGGCTACGCCGCCGATCTGGCCCGCCACCGTAACCGCGCACGCTGGGTCGAGTACTCCCTGACGTCGTCGATGATGATCGTCGTCATCGCCCAGCTCACGGGGATCTCCGATGTCGCGGCACTGGCCGCGATCTTCGGCGTGAACGCTTCGATGATCTTCTTCGGCTGGCTCCAGGAGGACTTCGAGCAGCCCGGCGGCGGGTGGCTCCCCTTCGTGTTCGGGTGCATGGCGGGAATCGTCCCGTGGCTGATCATCGCCTTCTTCGTGATCGCGCCGGGCTCCGCATCAGCGGCCGAACCGCCCGCCTTCGTCTACGGGATCATCATCTCGCTGTTCCTGTTCTTCAACGTCTTCGCCCTCAACCAGTTCCTGCAGTACAAGCAGATCGGGCGCTGGTCGGATTACCTCTACGGCGAGAGCGTCTACATCACCCTGAGTCTGGTGGCGAAGTCCCTGCTGGCGTGGCAGGTCTTCAGCGGAACCCTGGTCCCGTCCTGACCGACCCGGCACACTCCGTCCCGCGAAGAACACCTTCTCTCCACGCCGCTGTGGGCCGCGGGCCGCAAGAGGTCGTGACCCTTCCCCGATGCGGGCTATCCGCGACCTGTCGCGCTTCCCGGCAGCCAGAGGTGGAAGGTGTGACGCCAGGTGTTGTCAGCCTTGTGGGTGGACCTGCACCATCCGGTCGCGCCCGCGTAGCGGCCCGAACCACCGACCACCGGGCGGATCACCGACTCGGAACGCGAGACGGTGGGAGCCTGCCGGCGGTACTTGGCGATGCCGCCGACCTCGAGCTGGTTCGCGGCCGCGCCGATCGTGAAGACCAGTGCCGCGGTACGCAACTCGTAGCCGGCGCGGGGCTTGTCGACCGCCGTGGTCAACAGCGAGCCGGACATGGAGCCGATGGCGGCCACCGTCCCCGGCTTGGTGAGTGTCGTCCAGTAGGTGCGCAGGTCGCCGGGACTCGACCCCACCGGACCGACGTCGATCACGGAGGCGGTGACGGCCGGGTGCGCGACACGCACGACCTCATGTGTCTCGGCAGACGCTGCGACCACACCCGGTCCGACGATCACGACCACCATCACTGACCCGGCGATTCCCGCACTCCGATGACGCATGCCGGAATGGTAGTGCGTGACCCACCCCCCGCGCCCGGTATCGCTTCGAGCCGGCCGCGCGTCCGCCCCACGGCCTGCTACCGGGATCGGCCACCAGGACGGCGCGCCCGTCGCTAGCGGGACGGGGTGGATCCCGGGGTGGGGGGTGGCGTCATCCGGGACGTCCTGACCGGTGAGCGCCCCATGGTCCTGGTGGGTCAGATCTACGCTCTCGCGGGGATCGTCGGTGGCTGCCTCTTCGTGACTCTCATCGAGGTGGGCGTCAATACCCAGTTCGCGGTGTGGCTCTCGGTCCTGCTGATCATCGCAATCAGACTCATCTCCATCCGGCCGGGGATGGAACCTGCCGAAGGCGCTCACCGACCCACAGCCCACCGACTCCTGACTGAGGACTGCGGACCGGGTCAGCGCTCGGCCTTCTCCCGCAGTTCCTTCGCCGCCGCCTCGATGGCGGTGTGGCCCCACTCGGCCGCCCGTGACTCGGCAGCACGCAGACCCGACACCGAGATGGTGGCGAAGTCATCGGAGATGGGGAAGCCGTAGTACCCCTTCGTCGTCGGGTCCGTCCCCGGATGCATCCCCAGGAACCACTTCCCGTAGGCGTCGATGCCGTCGCGCGCGATGAACTCATCCCCGAGTTCCGCAGTCGGAGGTGTCCAGGGGGTGACGTCACTGACGATGCCGTCGGCGATCAGGCTGCGCGCGTGATCGACCGCGGGCGTGTTGACGTCGGTCGGGTGCGATTCCATGGGTCCTCCAGCTGGGTTCCTCGTCGCGCTGGAGGCTGCCACAGGTGACACGCCCGTGGCCACCGCGGGAGCGCCGACTCCGTCGGCGGCGGGCACCGGAAGGATCCGGACCCGTCGCGTTGCCTCGCCCGGACCGCCGGAAGTAGCGTGCATACGGCCGGGTCGTCACGCGACTGACCCGGGTGGCCGGACATCGGGAAGGGGCCTGGGCGGTGGATCTGCAGTCGTTGCTGGCCGTCATCACGGATCTGCGGGAGAACTCCCCAGACAACCACGCCCGCTGGTGGTACGACCTGGCCCCTGTCGACCAGGAGACGGCGGTGGCGGAGACCCCGCGGGCGGTCGGATCCCTCACGGGACTACCGGGGTCGGTGTTGGACCGCGCTCTGCGGGCGACCCTGCCGCAGCATCTCGAGGACCTGACCCAGGAGAAGAAACGGGTGGTCCCCACCGCGGACCCCACCGCGATCCAGCGCGTGAAGGACAAGATCGCCAGCCTCGAAGAACTCTCCAAGGTCCTCGATGAGCCCGACCGCATGCTGCTGGGTCTGGGGGTCGATGGCGAGCGCGTCAAGGCTGCGGTCGCTGTGGGGGATGTCGACTCCGCTCTCCACGTCGGCGTCTACACCCCGGGCATGGGCTCGACCGTGCACGGCTCCATCTCGAGGTACGACGACGAGATGGACCGCCTCAGACAACGAGCCATCGGCATGGGAGTGGACGCAGACACGGTCGCCACTGTCACATGGCTGGGCTACGAGGCTCCCTTGGGCGTCAACGATGTGCGGAAACGTGAGTCGGCCATCGCGGGTTCACGCCTGCTGCGCAGGTTCACGGAGGGGATGCGCAGTCCTCGCGAGGACCGGTTCCATCTGACCGCGATCGGCCACTCGTACGGATCGACGACGACCGCCTTGGCGCTGCTGGAGTTCGAGCACCGCATCGACGATGCTGTCTTCTTCGGCTCTCCGGGGCTGGCCACGAACGACGTGTCGGCCCTCGGCCTGCCGCCCGGGCATGTGTATCTGCTCGAAGCGCGGGCCGACCCCGTGGCCGATCTCGGATTCTTCGGAGACGATCCCAATCAGTTGGAACAGGTGGTCATCCTGTCGACCGGACCCAGTGACGTCGGTACCGAGATCAGCGGTCATGCCAGCTACCTCGACGAGGGCTCGACGAGCCAGCACAACATCGCCACCGTTGTCGGAGGCGTCCCCGACCTGGCCGTCCACGGGATGGTTCCGGGATTCGGCGACCGGGTCCGGCAGGTCATCGAGATCTTCGACCGGGACTGAGCCCGGCGGCCGCTAAAGGTCCCGGAGGGCATGCCGCAGCGAATCCAGCGACTTCTCGACGCGGGTGAGGCGCTGCTCGACGTCCGGCGGAACGCCGGCGGACGTCGCGGCTGGGACCGCCCCCGGTCCGCGGCGTCCCCCCCTGACGAAACGGAGATAGCCCAGTCCACTGGTGATCGCCAGCGCGACCAGCAGAAGCACGAAACGCAGCACCGACTGTCCCGACATCATCGAGAGGATCACGCCGTAGAGCATCGTGAAGATGCCACCCAGGAGCAGACCCGTGCTGAACACCCCCGCGGCGGCGACCTGCGCCAGCGCCACGGCGGCGGCGAGGAGAAGGGTGGCGAGGATGACGACCACGATGCTCGTGGCTGCGGCCCATTCCTGCTCCTGCTGCCGGGCCAACTCCTCCAACTGCAGGATTCGTGCGTCCAGTCGCTTGTCCTCCGCCGTGGTGGGCGCCGCCTGGTCCGCCTTCTCCGCCATCGACAACTGCTGGCTCTGGTACAGCTGCTCGAGTTCCGCTCGGGTCTCGTCGGCGGGGTTGGGGTGGAAGGTGTTCACACCGACCCCGACGACCAACGCCACGATCACCCCCAGGAACAGGGCGAAGATCGCCTGGAGGGCGCCCGACTGCCAGGCGCTGTGCGGTTGACCCGGCGGACGGTCCTGCGTCGGCCGACGAGCC
The DNA here is from genome assembly GCA_903915555.1 of uncultured Micrococcales bacterium. Classification (GTDB taxonomy): domain Bacteria; phylum Actinomycetota; class Actinomycetes; order S36-B12; genus CAIWTL01. The sequence goes on from CAIWTL010000341.1 coordinate 4,064, forward strand.
CCTGATGTGCTGCTGGGTACCGACATGATCGCCTCCCCGTCCCTGTTCCCCAGGGTACGCCTATGGGGCGATCACCCCCAGGGGTCAGCGGACCGAGATCGCCACGGTCTTGCTGAGGCTGCGATGCCGCCCGCCACCGGCGGAGTACGCCGCCACCCGGCACGTGCCGTCCCGGCGTCCGGCGACCAGATCGCCGCCGTCGTGGACCTTGCAGATCTTCGGGCTCCGACTCTGCCAGCCCACCGGATGGCGCTGCTTGGTGACGTTGGGCAGGTCGACCTCGGCCCGGTTCCCGATGGCCGCGGGGACAGCCGAACTCTTGAGTGATTGGGGGACGGTGGCGGCAGGAGCCTGCGGGTCGGCGACCCATGCCGGCTGATCACCGCACCACTGACCCCACACCTGACAGGTCCGCTGCGTGACGGTGCGGGCCAGTTGGGTGTGGCCGGCCTTGCTGGGGTGGATCCACGTGTCGTTGCGGAAGACCCACGAGTCCCCGTGCCAGGCCTGGTGGTTCGACCACGCCCCCTGGTCGGGGGTCGCCATCTGCATGCGGGACGGATCGATCCCGTTGTCCCGCGCCCAGGCCTGCGCCTGCCCGACCACCGCTGCGATCTTGTCGTTCATGGCCGACTGGGCTGCTGTCGCCTGGTCCCACTGACTGGTACTTCCCTCGACCTTGCAACTGCTGCAATCCGACACCTTCTGGGTCTGAGAGGGGCATGAGTTGCCGGCGGCCGGGCCCTTCGCGACGTTGCCGTTGGGCTGCCAGTTACCGAACGACCACGGGCACGCCCGGTGGTAACGCAGCACCATGACGTCGTTGTTGTTCTGCAGCAGGGTCTTGTAGATGCTCAGCAAATGCTCGGACTGGCGGTTCTGCGCCCATTGCTGGTCCGCACATCCGGTGATGCGGGGGATCGAGTAGGCCCACCACCCGGTCCAGCCGAGCCACTCGGTCTCGCTGCAGGCTCCGGCGACCGAGGGGTACCCGCTGACCCGGATCTTGAGGAAGGACGACAGGATCGGGTTGGCGCCCAACGTCATCACGACCGTGGTGTCCTTGATGCTCTTGAGTTGGAAGGAGAACGGGCCACCCGTGTCCCACTGTGCGGGGGTGGATCCGGTCATCGCCCAGTTCTCGATGGGGGCCGCCTGAGCCGGGTTCTGGGATTTCGCGATCTGGTACGAGTAGGCCACATCCGGCGCATTGGGACCGGCCTGCCACGGACCTGCGCTCCATGGGGCCCCGTTCCAGTTGTTGTTGCTGCACTGGTCGAGTGGGGTCCCACTGTCGGCGGGGCTGCAGTCGGAGAGGCTGTTGTCACCGAAGTACCAGTTGCTCGGGAACTCCCGGTTCACGGTGCCCGAGATGTTCTTCGCGTTCTCCTTGACGCCGAAGTAGCCGAAGCCCGCCGTCACCGAGTCGCCGAGGAAGATCACCGATGGCTGGGCGGCGTCACCGGGTTCGGCCGCGGACGCCCCCTGCTGCCCCAACCCGACGACGGCGACCACCAGCGCCAGTGCCGTCAGACCGATCGTCTTCACCGTGATCCGGGAGTTCTGCATGACTGTCCTCTCGCCGAGGCCTCAGGGTAACCGCTCTTGCCGCTGCAGGCGCGCAATGGTCGCCAGATTCGGCAGAACGGGCGACGACTCCTCATTCAGGACCCGGGTCCACGGAGAGCGAGGCAGCCCCGGTCGCCGCCGGTCAGGCTCCTCCGACCTCGATGTCGAAGTTGACGTCGGTGCCATCGACCGCTGTCACCGTCACCATCACAGGCAACTGCTCCTTGCCGGCGGTCAGTTCGCACGTCATCGACGCGCCGACCTCGGCGGGCAGATCCCCCGGACAGGTCACGGAGTCCGGCGCCTGCCCGACCTCGGCGGCCAACTGCTCGGAGATCTGGGTCTGCACGTCGACGGCAGGCACGGCCGCGGTTCCGCAGGCAGCGAGGCCGACCGACAGGGCCACACCCAGCAGCAACCACACAGACTTCTTCATGATCTCTCCCTTGTCCTCTTCCAGCATGACAGCCGAAGGACCCGTTCCGGCAGCCGACCCACCCGACCGGCTGACCCCACGGGCGCCGTACTCGCGCGCACTCACCCCGGCACCCGTCAGTGAGTCCTGACCCGACAATCCGCCGGCGCCGCAGGGCGTACCCTGAGATGTGCAGCAGTGATCCGCCTGCGCGGGGACCGGAAGGGGCGCCCACCGATGCAGTTGGACATCCACCAGGCGTCCTACCGGACCCTCAACGACCGTCTCACCTTCCTTCACGCACGGATGCTCGAGATGGCCCCCGGCATCGCGCGGGTCTCCTGCGCCCTCTACGACGAGCGCGACGACCTGCTGAAGACCTTCCTCAACAGCACCCGCCAGGGGACCTCGCTGCGCGCCTACCAGTACCGCCTCTCCGACAGCGAGTCACTCAGCCGCCTGGCACGCACTCGCGATCTGCGTCTGCTGTCGGATCTCCAGGAGTCCCTGGAACCCACCTCCCAGCACTCCCAGTACCTGCTGTCAGAAGGGTTCGAGTCGTCGTTCACCGTGCCCATGAGCCACGGCGACAACTTCCTGGGATTCGTCTTCTTCGATGCGCGGGACAACGACACCTTCACACCGGAGGTGCAGCGCGAACTGGTGCTCTACGCGAACCTGATGGCCATGGCGATCGCCAACGAACTCACCGCGGTCCAGGCCATCGTGAGCACAGTGCAGATCGCCCGTGACTTCACGGCCTTCCGAGACGGTGAGACCGGAGCGCACCTCGAACGGATGGCCCGCTACACGCACCTGATCCTGCACGACGTCGCCGAGGACCTCGACCTGTCCGACGAGTTCATCGAGCAGGTGTTCCTCTACGCACCGCTGCACGACGTCGGCAAGGTGGCGATCCCCGACCACATCCTGCTCAAGCCGGGGCGCCTGACCCCCGAGGAGTGGGAGATCATGAAGACCCACACCACCCGCGGCCGCCAGATGGTGGAGGAGATCACCGCCAAGCTCGGCGTGCAGGGCACCGTGGACAACTCGGTGCTCCTCAACGTCGTCGGATCGCATCACGAGAAGTTGGACGGCTCCGGATACCCCGAAGGGCTCGTCGGTGACACCATCCCCATCGAGGCCCAGATCGTGGCCGTGGCCGACATCTTCGACGCGCTCACGTGCGCCCGCCCCTACAAACGGGCGTGGCCCATCGATGAGGCGATGGTCGAACTGCGCCGTCAGGTGGACGACGGGAAACTGGCGGACCGATTCGTCACGGCCATGGAGAACAACCTGACCGAGGTGGCCCGTATCCATGCCTCCTTCGTGGATCCCCCCCTGTCGGGAACGGGCTGATTCTCACGCCGATCGGCGCCGGCCGTTGACACTGCGCGCCACCGTGCAGTTCCCGCCCGCCGCGTAGGCCTGACCGAGCGCCCGGTCGGCTCGGTGCATCGCCTCGATCACCGTCTCGCCCGGCGTGACAACAGCGGCCCCCGCGCTCACGATGCGCTGTCCCCCGGTCGCCGTGTCGGACAGGAGGCGGCGCACCCGGTCCGCCACGCGCACCGCGTCGTCGATCCCGAAGGCCGACCCCAGGACGAGCAGGACACCCTCCTTGCCCGGAATGACGAGATCCTCGTCCCGCAGGCACGACCGCACGACATCGCAGACCTCCGCCACGTAGGCGCCCGACAACCGCGAACCGACATGCCCGATGCGGATCGCCACGATGCCGACCCGCGCCGCAACCCCTTCGAAGGCCACCGGCAGTTCGGCCAGCTCGCCGCGCGCCGTGGCCAGTTCCACCGTTGCGGTCACGCTGCATCACCACCGGACAGAGCAGCCATGGGCTGACGCTCGCGGGGGAACCGGAACCGACTCACCACCGGGTCGTTGGGCCGGAATCGCCGGACGGTCACCGTGTCACCGCGGCGACCGATATGGGCGACGTGCAACTGGTAGTCCTCGCCCCGACCGCGGGCGAACGCCAAGCGGATCGGCAGCGCTGCCGCCGAAGGATCCCCGACCGTCGTCGCGATCCTTGCCGCGAGCGCACCGCGGCCACCGCACGCCTCGGCGAAGTTCCGCTCGGCCAGGACCGGCCGCCCGAAGGCCGGGTGCTCCAACCGGACGGTCTCCGCGACCTCCTCGCCCACCTCCTCGGACAACCGGCACATCCCGCACGTGTCCGTCCCTGGATCGACTGCTCGATCCGCCATCCCCACCATCGGAATCCCCTCCGTCGACATCGACCTTCCCGTCAACGGTCTGTCATCTTCGGTGGCTCCCGGTAGGGAGGGAACCCCCTGACGGGATGTGTCCACCCACCGACCGGGGGTGACGATCAGCCTCTGGTCGTGCGCCGCCAGGCGCTGAACGACTGCACTCCCGCGGACGTCGGGGGAACCAACCAGGGCCACGGATGGACCACGACCGGCTCGAGTTGCCGCGCGTAGCGGCGCCACCCGGGCACGGGCGTGAAGGTCGCCGCAAGCCGCCGGTCGGCGAGTTCCGCGACCGGATCCCCCCGGTGGACGAGGACCCGACGGCGCGTCGAGAGGTCGGCCAGCGCCTCGGCCAGGAACACGAGGCGTATCGGCGCCAGCCGAAGTCGACGAAGCAGCGCCTCGTCGAAGATGAACACGAGAGGAAGATCCGGATACGCCCGAGCCGCCGGGTCGTCATCCCCCAGGCTCTCCGCGGTCAACCACACGACATCGGGCGAGCCGGTGGTCCGGGGAGTCACCGGGCCGCAGGTGGTCTCCCGGTCGAGGTCCTGCCGGAGGGCGGGTGGCGCCTCCCCAGGGAACGGCGGGACGACCGGGGGGGCGTCGGCGACGGGACATGCACCGGACACCGGGCACGCCTCGCACAGACCGGGGGCCCGACGCCTGACCTGGCTGCGGGTGAATACGTAGGGGCGCCCGGTCAACGCGCCGGTCGTCCACTGC
>CAIWTL010000342.1 GCA_903915555.1 uncultured Micrococcales bacterium
CACGGTTTCGCCGTTGACGCGGGCGTTGGTTCCGCTGACAGGACGTTTGCTGCCCCAGTCGCCCCAGGACACGTAGCGGGCCACCAGGCGGCGTTCGATGAACTGGAACGCGGACTTCAGGAAGTACGGCACGACCGGGGAGTGCTTGCCGGTGGGATAGGGGATGCCCTGGTCGGCGGTGCCGGGAACCGGGCCACCAGCCGATGGCGGGTCTTCCGAGGAGGTCTGCGCGGTGAGATCGTCGAAGTCGCTGAACCCTGAGGAGGCGTTGCCGTTGGGGCCTTGGATCTTCCCGGCATTGACCCATCCCGGGGTCAAGCCGGTGGAGTTCCACACCCACAGGCATCCGGTGGAAGTCACCAGCCGCATTTCGCCGGGGTTGCCCGGTCGGGGCAGATCGGATTCCGCGGTCACGGGCAGGCCCGCGTATGCGGCAGCTCCTTGCGGTCCGATGTTGCCCTGCGGGCCGATGCCGCCGCCGTATCGGGCGATGTAGACCTCCGCGTCGACCACCTTCAGCCCGACCGGGGAGTTGACGGTGATCCAGAACTTCATCGTGGAGTTGGCTTTCACCACGGAGATGACCTGAATGTCCTGGATGACCGCGGACAGGCCGTCAGCGGCGATGTTGGCGGTGTCGATGATCCCGGTGTCGGTGCGCAAGTTGAGGGTGACGCGGCCGCGCGTGGCTGCGGAGGTGTTGATCCGCACCTTCACGGTGAACAGGTAGCCCATGGTGTTGGCGTTGCCCACCGACCATTTGCTGAACGGGAACGCGGTCGGGTCCACCACGATGGGCACCACGGTGATGGATCCGTCTTCGTTGAGGACGGATTCCTTGTCGTTGAAGTCGACCTTGGCCAGGGGGATGACCACTTCGGCGTCGGTTTCGGGAACCGCGATCTGGGCGGTGGATGTCAGTTTCGCGGCCAGGGACTGCAGGTAGCCGGGGTTGCCGACGATGCGACCGCCGTCGTTCCAGCCTTTGACCAGCCGCACCACCCCTTGGGAGGTGGGGATGTCGCGCACGGTGTCGGAGTAGACCCAGATTTTGCCGGTGTCGCGGGCGATCCAGGCGTCCCCCAGCACGGGGCTGGGAGTGGCGTTGATCTCGTCGTAGTTCGGCAACGTGCCCAGGATGTGGGTCGCTGGACCCATGTCACCTTTGGGGCCGACCGGGCCTTGGGGACCGGAGCCTTTCATGATGGCTTCGGTGATGCGGATGACCCCGCCAGTCTCCAGTCGGGAGAACCTGCTACTGGACAGTTCGCTCATAGTGTCAGGCTAGGCTGTCGGCCTTGTCGTCGTCAGAATCGCCGGGGTATGGGGATGTGATGTACGGGTGCACGATGAACAGTCCCGAGCAGATTGCGCGCCGTTGGCGTGACCCAGCGGGCTTGAAACTGGACTCGTTGGGCAAATCCACGTCGGCGAACAGGTCGAACTGGTAGTGCCCAGCCGGGGTGGCGGCAGTGACCTCCCAGGGGATGAACAGATGGATGGTGCCGTCGGGCAGCAGGGAGATGTAGCCCTTCTTGGGCGGAAGGGGCGTGGGCACTTTCTCGTTGGCCAGGGTGAGCACGAGGTTGTATTCGTCGTCTCGCACGGCCATGTGGGCGTACATCCCAGCGGTGTCGGGTCGATCCCAAGGTTGGCGCTTCACGCCGCCGAACAAGGCGGCATCGCCGTCTTCGGTGACCCATTCGATCTTCGCGGAGAAGTCCTCCCCTGCCTTGCAGTGAATTTCCAGGGCGGTGGGATGGTCAGCCATCGTCGGACTCCTTCGCAGCGTTGATGACTTTGGGGGTCGTGATGGCGCGCAACGCGTCGATGTAGGCCGTGGAGTCCCCGGTGACGACCACGGTTTGCATGGTGGCGGAGGTGTCGTCCTCGTCGATCAGGCCCAGCAGCTTGGTGCGCTTGTCGATGATCTTCAGCACCGTGTCGGCTGCGCGGGTGTCGCCGTTCATGGCGTTGCCCCACTGCGCGGACTGCAGCTGGTTGAGCCGGTCCACTTCCA
>CAIWTL010000343.1 GCA_903915555.1 uncultured Micrococcales bacterium
ACCCGCTGGTCCGGACACCGGACGGCCGCATCCTCGCCCTCGACGGCAAGGTGACGCTCGACAGCAATGCCGACTACCGGCACGCCTCGCACGCCGATCTGGTCGACACCGCCGACACCGATCCCCTCGAACTGCGGGCCAAGGAGTTGGATCTCAACTACGTGAAACTCTCCGGCGAGGTGGGGATCATCGGCAATGGAGCGGGTCTGGTCATGTCGACCCTCGACGTCGTGGCCTACGCCGGGGAGGAGTTCGGGGGCGTCAAGCCGGCGAACTTCCTCGACATCGGGGGAGGTGCCAGCGCGCAGGTCATGGCCAACGGTCTCGACATCGTGCTGAACGACCCCGAGGTCAAGGCGGTCTTCGTCAACGTCTTCGGCGGGATCACCGCGTGCGACGCGGTGGCCGACGGAATTGTCGGTGCGCTCGACCTCCTCGCGGAGAAGGGCGAGCCGGTCACCAAGCCGATCGTGTGCCGCATCGACGGCAACAACGCCGTCGAGGGTCGCCGGATCCTCGATGAGGCGGAGCACGACGTCATCGAACTCGTCGAGACCATGGACGACGCCGCGCGCCGCGTGGCCCAGTTGGCAGCGGAAGCCTGAGGAGTCGAACAATGTCCATCTTCCTGAACTCGGACAGCCGCCTGCTGGTGCAGGGGATGACGGGGTCCGAAGGCACGAAACACACCCGGCGCATGGTTGCCAGCGGGGCCCAGGTCGTGGCGGGAGTCACCCCCGGCAAGGCCGGGCAGGAGGTCGACGGCATCCCGGTGTTCGACACCGTCGGTGACGCGATGGAGGCCACCGGCGCCAACGTGTCGGTCGTCTTCGTGCCCCCCCGCTTCACCAAGGGCGCCGTCGAGGAAGCCGTCGATGCGGGGATGCCCCTCGTCGTGGTCATCACCGAGGGCGTCCCCGTGATGGATACCGCGGCGTTCTTCCAGTACGCCCAGAACTCCGGCACCACCCGCATCATCGGGCCCAACTGCCCGGGCATCATCTCGCCCGGACAGAGCAACGCCGGGATCATCCCCGCCGACATCACCAAGGCCGGGCGGATCGGCCTGGTCAGCAAGTCGGGCACCCTGACCTACCAGATGATGTACGAGCTGCGGGACATCGGTTTCTCGACATGCGTGGGTATCGGAGGGGACCCGATCATCGGGACGACCCACATCGACTGCCTGGCCGCGTTCGAGGACGATCCCGAGACCGAGGCGATCGTCATGATCGGCGAGATCGGCGGCGACGCCGAGGAGCGTGCGGCGGCCTTCATCAAGGACAACGTCACCAAGCCGGTGGTCGGGTACGTCGCCGGGTTCACCGCCCCCGAGGGCAAGACCATGGGTCACGCCGGGGCGATCGTGTCCGGTTCGGCGGGCACCGCGGCCGCCAAGCAGGAGGCCCTCGAGGCAGTCGGGGTCAAGGTGGGCAAGACGCCTAGCGAGACCGCCGAACTCATGCGCCAGATCATGACTTCCTGAGCAGACTCGCGCTTCCGCCTGACCGGGACGTGGCCGTCGGGATGACACCATCGGTCGTGTGTGGCGGGTGCTGGTGAGACGAGACGGGACGCAGGACACCTCTGGGGAGGACCTCGACGATCCCGCTCTCGGCGGCTCCCCGCCTGAGGCGGCCGAAGATGCTGCAGCCGCCGCGGCCGACCCCTCGCTCGATATCGATGAGGCGCCCACAGCCGTCGGAGGCGCGGAAGACGCCGACGACCTCCTTCCCTCCGACGACCTCGTCCTCTCCGACGACCTCGTCGCCTCCGACGAGCCCGCCTCCGACGAGCCCGCCTCCGACGAGCCCGCCTCCGACGAGCCCGTCCCAGTCGCGGACGTCGCGAGGGACGGCTCACCGGAGGGCGGCGACGGTCCCGCCCGCGCACAGGGCTGGCGCGGGATCATCCCCGAGGGCTTCACCGTCGGGATCCCCGGCCCCCGGCGTCCCGACCGGGACGCGGTCCGCCGGGCACTGCGCTTCAGCGGCCGACTCCTGACCCTCTCGCCCCGGACCCCGACGATGCCTGCCTGGGTGGCGGTGCTCGCGGCCGTCGGCTGGACTGTGGGCGTCGGCCTGCTGATGGCGACAGTGCTCACCGTCGTAGCCGGTGCGGCCGAGCCCGATGCGCGGCTGTCCACCCTCGTGTGGCTCGTGGCCCACCACGCGCCGCTGGCCACCGACGTCGGCAGTGTCAGCCTGCTGCCGCTGGGCCTCCTCGTGATCACGGTGCTGCCGTTGCGCCGGGCGGGTCGCTTCCTCGGCGCACAGACGCAGCGACCGGACCGCCTCCGGTCCGTGGCGGTGGGAGCAGTCGTCGCCTACTCGGGCACCGCCGGTGTCCTCGCCTTCCTGTCCGGAACGACCCTCCCGGCGGCGCCCGTGCTGCCCGCCGTGCTGTGGAGCGGGGCGATCGCGGTGGGTGCCGGCTGGTGGGGGGTCGTGCGACAGCGTCGTGGGCGTCTGCCCGTGCCCGCCTTCGCGGTGGCGGTCGGGGTGGCCGTCGCCGTCCCCCTCGCCGCGGGTGCCACCCTCACCGTCGTGACACTCCTCCTCGACGTCGGGGACATCGTGGGGCGCCAGAGCGAACTGGCCACGTCGGCCCTCGACCAGTGGGGGTTGACGCTGCTCCAGGTGGGCTACCTGCCCAACCTGGTGGTGTGGGGAGCGGCGTTCGTCATCGGCTCGGGATTCACTCTCGGGGCCGACCACCGGCTCTCCCCGTTCGCGTCGGGCGACGCCGTGCTTCCCGACCTCCCGATCCTCGCGTCCGTGCCGACGCAGACCCCCTCATGGAGTGCTGCCCTCCCCATCCTGGTCGCCCTGGGTGGGGTGCTGGGGGCCCTCGCCTTCGCCCGCCGCGTGCCGGAGCACAGGTTGCGGCGCAGGATCTCGCGTGCGCTCATCCTCGCTGTGGCATCGGGGGCGACGTGGTGGGTCCTGTCGCTGCTGGCGGGTGGTTCGCTGGGTGGCGGGCGTCTCGAGTCGGTGGGACCGGCAGCCGGGACCGTCCTCCTCGCCACTGTGCTCACCGGGGCCGGGACGCTGCTGTGGGCGCTCCTGCCGACCCTGGCCTCGGACGCGAGGCCAGTGGCCATCGATCTGCGCCAGCGCGTGTCGTCGGCCGCCGTCGCGGCCAAGGAGGCGACGGAGTCGCGGATCCCCTCCGGGCGCAAGGGCTGACGACGCGGTGGATCCCGGTCGGCCGGTCGCCCCTAGGATGGGGGAGTGAACCGAGTCCCCGTCGTTGCTCTCGCCTCGGGGACCGGCACCATCTTCCAGGCGCTCCTCGACGCGGCCTTCGAGACGGACTATCCGGCCGATGTGGTCGCTCTGCTGACCGACAAGCCCGGGTCGGGTGCGGCCCGCCGGGCACGTGGCGCGGGAGTCCCCGTCCATGTGGTCGACCCGACGGAGTTCTCCGACCGCGCGGCCTGGGACGCCGCGCTGACGGCGGCCGCACAGACCTACGCCCCGGAGTGGCTCATCTCGGTGGGGTTCATGCGCATCCTCGGACCGACGTTCCTCGATGCCTTCCCACAGCGCATCCTCAACACCCACCCGTCGCTGCTGCCGTCCTTCCCGGGCAAGCAGGCGGTCTCCGACGCGCTGGCCTACGGAGTGACCGTGACCGGCTGCACGCTGCACGTCGTCGACTCGGGGGTGGACACCGGTCCGGTCGTCGCCCAACGGGTCGTCGAGGTCATGCCCGGCGACACCGACGCGGTGCTGCACGACCGCATCAAGACAGTCGAACGCCAACTGGTCGTCGAGGTCCTCGACCGCGTGGCGACCAACGGTCTCATCATCACCGGTAGGAAGGCCCACATCCCGTGACCCAGACACCCGTCGTCCGCGCTCTCATCTCCACGTACGACAAGACTGGCCTACCGGAACTCGCCCGGGGCCTCCACGCCGCCGGTGTCACCATCGTCTCGACGGGGTCCACCGCCGCTGTCATCGCCGAGGCCGGGGTCCCCGTCACACAGGTGGCGGCCGTCACCGGGTTCCCGGAGTGCCTCGATGGACGGGTCAAGACGCTGCACCCGTCCATCCACGCGGGTCTCCTGGCCGATCTGCGCAACCCCGACCACGCCGAGCAGTTGGCGGATCTGGGCATCGACGCCTTCCAGCTCGTCGTCGTCAACCTCTACCCGTTCACCCAGACCGTGGCGTCCGGCGCGGATGCCGAGGAGTGCATCGAGCAGATCGACATCGGTGGCCCCGCGATGGTGCGGGCATCGGCGAAGAACAACGCCAACGTCGCGGTGGTGGTCGATCCGGACGACTACGACACGGTGCTGTCCGCCGTCTCGGCGGGCGGGTTCGACCAGCCACAGCGGCTCCGGCTCGCGGCCAAGGCGTTCGCCCACACCGCCTCCTACGACATCGCCGTCGCATCGTGGATGGGAAGCGTCCTCGCCCCGGACGACTCGGGCTTCCCGGCGTGGCTCGGGGCCTCGTGGCAGCGTGCCGAGGTCCTGCGGTACGGCGAGAATCCCCACCAGCCCGCGGCGCTGTACCGCGGTCAACCGGGCGGGGGACTCGCCGGGGCCGAGCAGTTGCAGGGCAAGCAGATGTCGTACAACAACTTCGTCGACTCCGACGCCGCCCTACGAGCGGCCTACGACCACGCGACGCCGTGCGTGGCCATCATCAAGCATGCCAACCCCTGCGGGATCGCCGTCGGGGACGACATCGCCGACGCCTACACCAAGGCTCTGGCGACCGACCCGGTGTCCGCCTTCGGGGGAGTCGTCGCCGCCAACCGGGAGGTCACCCGCGAGATGGCGGAGTCGATGGCCGACATCTTCACCGAATGCCTCATCGCGCCGCAGATCAGCGATGATGCCCGTGGACTGCTCGCAGGGAAGAAGAACCTGCGCATCCTGGTGGTGGACCGCGACTTCTACGAGCCCCGCGCGGAGTTCCGGGCCATCACCGGTGGCCTGCTCCTGCAGCACACCGACGCCCTCGACGCCGCCGGCGACGATCCCGACAACTGGACCCTTGCGTGCGGGGAGCCTGCGGACGCAGCCACGCTGGCGGACCTCGCCTTCGCCTGGCGGGCGTGCCGTTCGGTCAAGAGCAACGCCATCCTGTTGGCGCGCGACGGGGCCGCGGTCGGAGTGGGTATGGGCCAGGTGAACCGTGTCGATTCGGCCAGACTCGCGGTGGCCCGAGCCGGGGATCGCGCGGCGGGTTCCGTCGCGGCGTCGGATGCGTTCTTCCCCTTCCCGGACGGGCTGCAGGCTGCACCGCACTGACCACCGACGGAATGGCCGACCTCGCCCATCGAGGGGGCTGGGCCGCTGGCTCTCAGCATCACGAGGACGTGCACACATTCAACCGTCGTCGACAGCTCAAGTTCCTGTGCGAGCAG